>CANHKJ010000061.1 GCA_947460915.1 Verrucomicrobiia bacterium | reverse complement strand
TAACAAAAAAATTCCGTTACCACAAACCATATTTCCCATAGGCCATGATGTAGCAGCCCATGAGGAAATTGGCGGTGGCGTGCATGATGACGCAGGCACCGAGGTTTTTACTGCGCACATATAGGAGATAGGTCAGAAGACCGTAGCAGATCGCTCCGGCATAATCGACAGGCGCGTGGGCGAAGGTGAAGGCCAGCGTGGTGACCAGCATGATTTTGGTGCTATGCACACCAAAGGCCAGCTTCCAGTAGCTGCCGTCCATTTTGTGCACAAAGCGCGAAAGAAAGCTGCGCCAGAAAATCTCTTCGACCATCGCCACCACAACCGCCGCTCGCAAAAAGCGCATGACCAGAGAAAAGATATACGCCGCAGGATGCTCTAGCTCATGAGGATTAAAGCCGTCTTTTCGCTCCGCCACGCCGAACCATTTCATCAAACCTGTGGTTTCACCTTCAAGCTTCCAGTGATCATACAAAGTCGTCGGCAAAAGCCACAGACCAATGCCGACCGCACCAAAAACCACGGCAATCAAGGACCACTTGAGGTTCCAATGAAATTCATAGAATCGCCAGTGGCGGATGAGATAGCCAAGGCAGACCACGGTTTGCAACGGATAGATCCATTGGTTGGGCCAGCGGCGCCACCACGGTGCTGCGGGATGATTCCACTCGATGAGTTCTCCACCAAACTGAGAAAGCAGCAAGAACCCCATGAACAACACATAGGGCATCACCTGCGCGCGAACCCAGAAACTGGATTCTTGCACGCGCAGTTGATCGGCGCTGCTTGACATTCCGTTAGAGTTTGGAAATGAAGTTTTCGATCTTGTCCATCGCTAGCTTCAGGTCATCGAAGCCCGTCGCATAACAACAGCGCAGGAAGCCTTCGCCGCATTCGCCAAAGGCAGTGCCTGGCACCGCGGCAACACTTTCTTGCTCGAGCAGTTTCATGGCGAATTCTTTGCTGCTCAGTCCGAATTTACTGATGTCAGGAAATACATAAAACGCTCCGCCAGGAGTGTGGCACTCGATGCCCATGTCGTTGAGACGTTTCACCACGTAGTCGCGACGTTGGTGGTAGCTATCGCGCATTTTCTCCATCGATGGCGTACCATTTTCGAGAGCCTCGATCGCGGCGTTCTGGCTCATGATCGGCGCGCAGAGCATGGCGTATTGGTGAATTTTCATCATCGCCTCAATGATCGGTTGTGGCGCGCAGGCGTAACCGAGGCGGAAGCCCGTCATCGCAAAGGCCTTCGAGAAGCCATGCAAAAGGATCGTGCGCTCGCGCATGCCTGGCAGAGCAGCAATGCTCAAATGCTCTTCGCCATCGTAGCGCAGCTCGCTGTAAATCTCATCAGTCATGACGATCAGATCGTGCTCGATGCAAAGCTTGGCAATGCCCTCGAGGTCTTCGCGCGTGGCGCAGGCACCCGTGGGATTGGTTGGGAAATTCAGCATCACCATTCGCGTGCGTGGCGTGATCGCCGCAGCGACAGCCTCGGGCTTGAGCGAGAAGCCATCTTCTTTCTTGGTGACCACGGTGACAGGTTTGCCATACGCCATGACGATGCTTGGACTGTAGGAAACATAGCAAGGCTCGTGATAAATGACTTCATCACCGGGATTCAACAACGCGCGCAAGGCGAGGTCGATGGCCTCACTGACGCCCACGGTGACCAGCACTTCTTTTTCCGCAACGTAGTCAACGTGGAAAAATTGGCTCACATACTTGGCGATCGATTTGCGCAACGAGAGCAAGCCGAGGTTCGAGGTGTAGCTGGTTTGACCTTTTTCTAACGAATAAATTGCCGCCTCACGGATGTGCCATGGGGTGGCAAAGTCAGGTTCGCCCACGCCTAACGAAATCACATCGTCACGGCCTTGCACGAGTTCAAAAAAGTCACGAATCCCGGAACGCGGGATGGAAGCAATGTGCTTCGCAATGATCGAGGAGTAATCCATAAAAAATTTCTAACAATTGGGGTTCAGAAGATTAAGGAGCTACAGCGAGGCGCTGCACGCCTGTTTCCCCTTCAAAAAGGAAACCGTTTTCTTTGTAGGTTTTGAGCAAAAAGTGTGTCGCGGTGGAAAGCACTCCGTCGAGCGTACTGAGACGCTCGGAGACGAATCGTGCGACTTCGCGCAGGTCTGTGCCTTGCACGACGACCATCAAATCATAGCCACCGCTGGCAAGGTAGCAGCTCACCACTTGATCGAAGCGGGCAATACGCATGGCCAGTCGGTCAAAGCCACCACCGCGTTCGGGTGTGACTTTTACCTCGATGAACGCCTGCACATCGACGTCGCCAGCAAGCTCTGCATTGACGACAGCATGATATCCGAGAATGGTGCCATCTTTTTCCCACGCCGAGATGCGCGCGCGCACTTCTGCTTCACTGAGCGCGAGCATTTCTGCAAGCTCTTGATGCGTGTGGCGGGCTTTACTGCGGAGGAGTTCCAATAAGGGATCGGTTGACATGGCGGGGGATTCAAGCAGATTCCCGCGCCAATGAAAACACCGAAATGATCAATCTCCGAAACAAATGCCAATGGCACGTCCGGCCTGCACCATCTCCCCTTTGGAGTCAACGAGGCGGAGTTGATCAACAGCTTCTGAGATCGGCACTGAGTCCACATGATAGGACTGGTAGCTGACCATGCGGCCAAAGCGGCCTTCGGCGGCCAATTTCACGGCCATAACGCCAAAGCGGACGCCGAGAATGCGGTCGAGCGATGTAGGAGCACCACCGCGTTGCAAGTGACCCAAGGTGCAAGAACGTGTTTCCTTGCCAGTGAGTTTTTCAATTTCGCGAGCCACATATTCGCCCATGCCACCGAGGCGAACTTCGCCGCCTTCATTGGCGTCAATGCTCATCACGTGACCGTCAGGAAGACGTGCGCCCTCGGCCACTACGACCAAGGTGCTGTGAGCTCCCGCAGCCTCGCGTGCACGGATGTGAGCGGCGACTTTTTCCATATCGAATGGAATTTCTGGCAGCAAAACGACGTTGGCACCGCCTGCCATCCCACCCCAGAGAGCGATCCAACCAGCGTGGCGACCCATCACTTCCAGCACCATCACACGCTTGTGACTGGCAGCTGTGGTGTGAAGGCGATCAAGGCCATCTACCACCGTGCTCACGGCACTGTCGAAGCCGAAAGTCATTGCCGTCGCTTGCAGGTCATTGTCGATGGTTTTCGGCACGCCAATGATTGGCCAGCCTTCATTGTAAAGTTGCATGCCAGTGGTCAGCGAGCCATCGCCACCAACGACTACAAGAGCGCCGATGCCCATTTGGTCCATAGTCGCTTTCGCTTTGGCGACGATTTCTTTCGGCACACCACTGATTTCTCCTTCGCCGATTTTTGCCGCGAAATGTCCTTTGTTCGTCGTGCCAAGAATGGTGCCACCCATTTTAAGAATGCCCACCGTATCCTCAGGCTTAAGCATCATGAAATCGCCTGGTGGCAGCAAGCCTTCAAATCCATCGCGAAATCCAACCACTTCCCAACCCAATTCGGCAGCTGCGCCCACGACACCGTGAATCACTGCGTTCAACCCAGGACAATCACCGCCACTATTCAATATTCCAATTTTCATTCGTTCTTCGTCTATTGTGTTTATGCTTGGGGAGTACTAAAACTTAGGCACAGGTAAAATTTCTCGGTTGCGATCTTGGACGGGGGCTCCGGCGTCAAGCCAGTTGTCATATTGACTCCAACCCGTTTGCAAAAGAGCGCGCGTGCGTCCGAAGCGATCCGGACTATTCAGCAAAACCACTACCATACGACGCGGTGTAGCACCTTTTGTTCCATCAGGCTTGCTGCGAATGAGAGGGTCTTTGTCCATCGATGTGGCAAGGCATGGACCCGCTGGAGTGGTCTGCCCGGTCTTGATGCCGAGAATCCCCTGCTCGCCGACAAGTTGGTTGGTGTTTTTGATCACGTAAGATCTTCCTGCAACGCTGATGGTGCGGGATTTTTGACGCACAAAAAAAGCGAAGGCTGGTCGGCGCATCGCGTAGATTGAAAGCTTAGCCATATCAGCTGCGGTAGAAAAGCCCTCTTGCTTAGGCAATTCTAGACCGTGCGGATTGAGAAAGCGGGTATTTTTCATGCCCAACACGCGGCATAACTCATGCATCTCCTTGACGAATGCCCAAATTGGGTCATCGTTTTTGCCGCGACGATTGTTGATGTCACGACCAATGTGATCAGCGATCGTCATCGCTGCAAGGTTATCGGAACCGAGAAGCGCGGCATAGAGTGCATCCGAGAGAGAAATCTGCTGTCCAGGCTGCAAGTTGAGTGGATTGACACCGCCCACACGAGTGACTGAGTCAGGCACGGTGGCCATGACTTTTTTCAAATCTTGCTTGGTGGCAATGGCCCAGTCCGTCGCGATCACCCCAGTGCAGATTTTTGTGAGACTGGCAACCGGACGCTTCATCGTCGAATTCTGTGCCGCGAAAATTTTCCCCGAGTGGGCTTCTACGACCATGAATGACTCTTGCGCGGCTAGAGGAAGAAGTCCCAAGGAAATGATCCAGAGGCTGAGGAGTTGTTTCGCCAAATTCGAGATTGTCACGCGGCGAGTTTATGGGCAAATCTTCCGAACTCAATGCTAAACATTGGCATTTTTTGTTCTTTTCATTCATTTCGCCTACATTCACCATTGCCGTATGACAATTCTCTTCGATATCGGCAATGTTTTGCTTCGTTTCGACTACAAAGACGCGCTTTTAGCCTTGATTCCCTCACATTTACCAGATCCCCAAGAGCGATTGAAGCTGCTTGATGAAAAACGCGACGATTTGGAGAGCGGACGCATCGGCGCGGATGACTTCGTAGCATGGTCACTCAGCACTCTCGGCTCCACAGCACAGCCCGAAGAATTTGTGCAGGCATGGCGTTCCATTTTCACACCCATTCAAGAAACCTGGGATCTCGCGGAAAAACTCAAAGCGGACGGTCATCGGTTGATTCTCTTTTCGAACATCAATCCCATCCACAGCCCATGGATCTATGAGGCGTATCCAGTGTTTTCTCTCTTCGACGGTGCCGTGATGTCCTTTGAAATCGGCTGTATGAAACCCTTGCATGAATTTTATGCAAAAGCCAGTGAACTCTATCAATTGGACCCACGCGAAACCATCTACATTGATGATCTCCCCGCGAACATTGAGACCGGTAAAAACATCGGGTTTCATTGCCACCTTTACGATCACCGCAATCACCAAGCCTTGGAGAATTTCTTAACTGAATTGTTAGGATAGATACCACTTGATTCAAACAAGAAAACCGGCGCTCCGCAAGGGAACGCCGGTTTAGCAAAATGTTTGTGACCGCGCTAAAAAGGAGCGATCACGAGTGCATTAGAATGCAACGCTGATGGTTACGCCACCGACGACGTTTTCGCCGCCGTCGCCAGTTCCATCAGAGCCGCTAAGAGCTGTGAACTCAGAAGGGAAATCAGAGTCAGCAGCAGTGTACTTGACATAAGGAGTCACGGTAAGGTTTTCCTTAGGCGCCCAAGCAAGACCAGCCTTCACATAGTAGTGATTCATGCCATCCGCGAAACCAGGGTCGGACTCGTAAGCACCGATGCCTGCATTCAAGTTGAGTGCAAGTTGGTCGTTGATGGTGAAAGATTTGCCGAGGTCAGCATTCATGTACCAGCTACCGAACAGGTCGAAGTCATAGTAGCCAGTTACGGTTCCAGTGATGCCGGCATAGATTTCCGTGCTGAGGGTAAGGAAGATTTCCTGAGTATTGGACTCAGCGAATTCTGGATACGAGTAATAAATATAGCCGAGAGATGCGTTCACTGCACCGAAAGCCTTGCTCACGGAGAGAGTGTAGTCAGCCTCGTTGTCGACGAATGCATTGTTATCGTTTGTGGAAGCATACCAAACGTTACCAGCAATGGTAAAACCATTGACTTCGGTGCTCAGAGCAACGCTTGCTTCAGCAAGATCTTCGCCGAGAGTTGCACCGCGGAATTCATAATCTGTTGAGTAACCAGCGGTAAGGCTGCCTTCGATTTCAGCAACAGCTTGTGTCGCCACGAGAGGTGCTGCTACGGCCAAAAGGCCCATCATTTTTTTGGTTGTTATCTTCATGTTGTAGTATGTTGGTTTTGAGACCGATCAACGAATATGTGCAAGATCATGATTTAACAAGTAGAAAGCGCGCCATATGAAAAAAAATCATGGCAGCCGAGAACGACTGCCATGACCTCAAAAAGTGCTTATGTAGCTTTGATTAGAAGCCAACCGAGAGGCGAACGCCACCGATGACTTCGTTACCGTCGTTTGAGAGACCTGAGCTGTAGTTTCTTTCGGTGCGCACATACTTTACAAAAGGAGTCACCGTGAGGTTTTCACGAGCAGCCCATGGCAAAGATGCGCCGAGGAACCAATGATTGAATCCGTCTTCGATGGTGTCGTCACCATCGTATGCTCCAATACCTGCGGAGAGGCTAAGATTCACTTGGCTGTTGAGTTGAACCGACTTGGAAGCGGCAGCTTCAATATAGAGGCTTTCGGTTGCTTCAACGTCCAAGAATGCAGTCACGCCGAAATTGATGCCTGCGAAACAATCCAGTTGTGTGCTAGCGCCAACATAGACTTCTTGGGTGTCAATTTCTCCACCATTGTAGTCATAATTGATGTAGCCAACGCTCAGATCGTAGTCGCCGACTTCCTTCGTAAGACCGACGGAGGTATTGGTCTGGTCGTCAAAATCACCAGCTTGATCGTTTCCAGAACCGTACCAGACGCCGACCGAGATCGTGCCTTGAGTGAGAGGGCAAGTGGTGGAAAGATTCACACCAGCCTCAGCCAGGTCTTCTGCGAGACTAACGCCGCGGAAGATGTAGTCAGTGGAGTAGCCAGCGTAAACGTCGCCTTCGATTTCTGCCTGAGCAACACCAGCGGTGAGAGCTGTTACTGCTGCGAGAGCACCAATTGTTTTGTTGTAATTGCGCATATGTTGTTTCGTAGTTTAGTTTATTGTTACGGTTCGCCCGAACGCGTAGGCTTTATCCAACCTCGCGAACGAGCAATCCATGGAAGAAATTTGCGTGAAAAATTTTCATGCATCAAGAAAAAAATCCTTAAGGTCAAAAAGATTATCGAGAGCTTGTTTCATGCTTGCAAAGCGTTTTTTTGAATCAATATAACATTTATTTCAATCATGGCACGCACTCTGCTAATTTGCAGGAGAACATCAGCCCATGAAACCAACTCATGGACTGATCCAACCCGAGAACAAATTATGACAATACGATCCTACCATGCCATCCCTGCAAAAGCACTTTTGCTAGGGGCCGCGATTCTGAGCACGCTATCCCCCATGACGTATGCTCAGGAACCAACACCTGCACCTGCGCCAGTCACTGAGGCTTTGGCATCTGCTACGGAAGAACCTGCCGCGGAAGAAGCCGCTGCACCAAGCGTTGAAGACCGCGTCGCCGATCTCGAAGCTTACTTCAACAATGTAGCGCCTGCCAACCAGCTGAAAGACATTGCCGGCCCTGGTCACAATGGCTTCATCATGATTTGCGCCGCTCTGGTGCTGTTCATGACTCTGCCTGGTCTCGCTCTGTTCTACGGAGGTCTTGTTCGCAGCAAGAACGTGCTATCGATTTGCGCGCAGTGCTGCGGAATTGCTGGTCTTGTCGCCATTCTCTGGTGGGCAGTAGGTTACAGCTTGGTCTTCGGTACAAACTTCAATTCTCCCTACTTGGGCGGAACTGAGTTTTTCTTCCTGAAAGGCGTGGGAGCTGCTCCCAATACGACTTACGCTGGTTGGATCTCCCAGTCGGTTTTCTCCATGTATCAATTGATGTTCGCCATCATCACACCAGCACTCATCATTGGTGCCGTTGCTGAGCGCATGAAATTCAAAGCAATCATGCTTTTTGTCTTCCTCTGGATGCTAGTTGTTTACTTCCCAATGGCTCACATGGTATGGGGCGGCACCGGGTTGATGAACGGTGTATGGAACGGTGACGCTAAAGTTACAGCGATCGACTTCGCAGGTGGCACCGTAGTTCACATGACCTCTGGTTGGTCTGCTTTGATTCTTTGCATCCTGCTCGGCAAACGCGCTGGATTCGGGAAAGAGAAAATGTCCCCGCACAGCATGGTGCTTTGCTTGGTCGGCACCGGCATGCTCTGGGTTGGCTGGTATGGTTTCAACGCCGGTTCCGCTCTTGCTGCTGACGGTGTTGCTGGTAATGCATTCATGACAACGACACTCGCCGCAGCTACCGCTGGTTTTGTATGGGCCATGATCGAAGGTCTTCATCGCGGCAAACCAAGTGTTCTTGGCTTCTGCTCTGGTATCGTCGGCGGCCTTGTTGTGATCACACCTGCTTGCGGATTTGTTACTGCTAACGGAGCTATGATCATTGGCCTCCTTGCTGGCATCATTCCTTACATCTTTGTAGCTGTAATCAAAGCCAAACTGGGCTACGACGACGCATTGGACACCTTCGGCGTGCACGCTGTTGGTGGCACATTGGGTGCTCTTCTCACAGGCTTCCTTGCCACTAGCGACGCCAACGCTAACTTGCTTCTTGCCGACTACGCTGGCAAAAACGGTCTCGCTAAGGCTCTGGAAGACGGCACATTTGCTCTCGACAAAGGTGCTCTGATGACCGGACAGCTGACAGCAATTGGTATCACCTTGGTTCTCTCCATCTCCGCCACTGTGGTGATCACCTTCATAGTCAAAGCCGTGTGCGGTCTCCGCCCAACACCTGAGCAAGAGCGCGAGGGTCTTGATATCTCCGACCACGGCGAGCAAGGCTACGAGCATTAATTTTACTCGGTATCGCATATGTTCCGCGGGCCGTCCTTCACTGGGCGGCCCGCTTTTTTTATCATTGCATTTTTTCTCGCGTAACACGCACAATCCGCCCGTGTTCCGTTCATGGTTTGGCATCGGCATGTTTTTTCTCATCGCACTCTGTGTGACCCTCATGGCGTTATGGAATCGGCCCTACGATCGCAACGCGGATGATGCTGCGTATCAAATCACCGATGTCTCGGTCAGACGCGATTCTTCTTTTTACTGGGTGGATGTAACACTCAAAGGCCCCTCAAGCCCTAACAGTTCTCCTCCTTTTACCTACCTACTCAGCGCAACCGATGAGCGCATCGAGCATGCTGACTTGCGTGTGACAGAGGATCAGCGATCGATGATGCTGCGATTTTGGGTGGAGCAATCAAAGCTCGATGCCGCATGGGCGCTCTCTGTCAATGACGAGAGATTGCGACTCAAAGAGGCCGGTTCCATTTCACTCAACGATCAACAACAACGCCGTTACTCTTCCCCACGCTGGCACTGATATGAACTATCTTCTCATCGACAACTCGAACACCCGCACCAAATTCCAACTCGCCGATGCCGAGCGTTTACACGATTGGAAACAATGGATTCCCACTGCTGACGTTAGTGTTGATGCGTTAGAAAAAATCACAAGAGGCATCAACTTCGATGCAGTGCTAATTTGTTCGGTAGTGCCTACAAAATCTGCGATCATGCAAGAGTTTTTCTCGCGCACCCATCCTCTGCACATGGTGAGTTGCGATAGTGCGATGGATCTGGCCATTGACTATCCCAACCCGCGTCAGATCGGCGCAGACCGTTTGGCGAATGCCGTCGGGGTGTTAGAAAAATACCAAGTCCCCGCGATCGTGATCGACTTTGGAACGGCCGTCACCTTTGATGTCATATCGGCTAAACGCGCTTATTGCGGTGGAGTGATTGCACCAGGACTGGGCGCGATGAATGAATACTTACATCGCAAAACCGCATTGCTGCCGCTCATTGAATTGGCCGAGCCCGCGCATGCTGTGGGGAAATCCACACAAGAAGCGATGATGGCGGGCGCCGTCTATGGCTACCGTGGTTTGGTCAAAGAAATCTTACTCAAGCTTCGCGAAGAAGTTCAAGGTGACGTCACAATTATCGCCACGGGCGGAGATGCAGCCTTGATTGCCCAAGGGGTGGAAGAAATTCAGCTCGTCGATTCACAGATCACTCTCGAAGGACTTCGCCATCTAGCCATGAAGAACCTTTGAGTCCTGCAGCGCCCACCGCCGACTCAGTTCGTTTGGCAGGCAAGACCACCGATGGCAACGCGGCGATGCACAGCAAGCAGAGCCCCACGCACCACAACAGTCCGCGCAGCGCTCCGATACCCATGGTGGCCAAGTGATCCTGTGTGCGCACGACGGGTGAGATAACGGGCGACTGAAAAATACTGAGCTCTGCGCTCGGAGCTTCCGCCTTTTGCTGGGAGAATTCGCTCACCAGTGCCAATTTTTTCACCAAAGAATCAATTTGCACTTGGTCGCGGCCAGGTGCGAGAGACTCCAATTGCGCCATCCACTTGCTGTGCATGGCTTGAGCAGTTGCTAGACGAGCCTCACCTCTCAATTGCTCTCGATCTCTTTGCACTTCTGCCGCGGCATCGACCAATCCGAGAGCAATTTCACTCGCCGTTTTTCCGTTAGAATGACGAACCGTCAATCGAATCAATGATTGCTTCTCATGAGCTTCTACGGTGATCATTTTTCCCAACTGATGAAAAAAATCATCGCGTAGTGCATCCCCCGATCCATTTTTTGCCACATATTGTACGAGCAGATAATCAGACTCTAGAAGTGCCAGATGGCTGGCCAAATCAGAGCTTGGCTTGAGCTCAACTGTCGCCTCATAGAGCTTGGGCGTGAGAGCCACGAGAAAAGCACCAGCAATCGCTCCCAGAATGACACCAACTACGGCAGACCACCCCAGATAGCGCGAGATCACGGATCGATCACGTTCCACGTTTTTCATGATTTCATCCCAGCGTGCTCAACTGCTAAGGTCAAGCACGAATGATGAAACAGCTCAGATCAATGACGGAAATGACGATGCCCCGTGAAAACCATCGCAATACCGGCGGCGTCCGCAGCGGCAATCACTTCCTCGTCACGCATCGAGCCACCGGGCTGAATGCAAGCGGTAACGCCCGCATCAATCGCCGTTTGCAAGCCATCGGCAAAAGGGAACATCGCATCGGAGGCGATGACAGAACCTTTCAGATCGAGGCCGGCCTCTTTTGCCTTCCAAACGGCGATGCGCGAGCTATCGATGCGGCTCATTTGCCCAGCGCCAATGCCCAACGTACGATCGGAGGTAGCGTAAACGATGGCGTTCGATTTCACATGCTTGACGATCCGCCAAGCGAAACGCATGGCGCGAAGTTCGTCTTGCGTCGGCGGACGTTTGGTGACGACTTTTTCCTCCAAGTGATCGAGGCCAAGAGCTGTATGGTCGCGATCCATAACCATGATGCCACCAGGGCAAGAACGAATCAACGGATCGGTTTTGGCTTTCAGATACGCCTCGTTCATTTTCATGATCCGCAGGTTTTTCTTCTTCTGTAAAACGGTGCGGGCACCAGCTTCGAAGTCAGGAGCAATGATCACATCGGTGAAAATTTCTGAAATCACGCGAGCCAAAGCCTCGGTGAGTGGTCGATTGACTACAATGACGCCACCAAATGGAGCTTGCCGATCGGTCTCGAAAGCCTTTTGCCAGGCCACTCGCAAATCCTCGTCATCCTGACCTACTCCACAAGGGTTGGTGTGTTTCAAAATCCCGACCGAGGGACGGCGGAAATCGAGGATCAGATCGGCTGCGGCCTCGATATCGAGCACGTTGGTGTAGCTGAGTTCTTTGCCCTGAATTTGGGTAAAGCAGGAACTAAAATCACCATAAAGCGTAGCTTTTTGATGAGGATTATCGCCGTAACGCAGTTCTTGATCGAGCGGTAAGCTGATCGTCAAACTGCAACGCGTGCCGTTTTTGCATTTGCCGAGATAATTGGTAATCGCAGCATCATATTGTGATGTGCGCAAGAAAACTTTCACCGCGAGCTCCTCACGCAAGGCCAAGGTCGTATCGCCGGCGTTTTCATTCATCTGTTCAAGCACGCGAGGATAGTCTTTCGGGTCAGTTACGACGGTGACACTCGCGTAGTTTTTCGAAGCACTGCGGAGCATCGATGGGCCACCGATGTCGATGTTTTCGATCGCCTCTTCCAGCGTTACACCTTCGCGCGCGATGGTTTGCTCAAAGGGATAGAGATTGACCACCACCAGATCAATGCAAGGGATCGCATGCTCAGCAGCTTGAGCCTGATGCTCTGCATCGTCGCGTTTTTGGAGCAAACCTCCATGGACCTTCGGGTGCAGCGTCTTGACCCGGCCTTCAAAAAGCTCAGGCGCGCCCGTGTAGTCAGCCACATCGATGACGGGCAGACCGGCCTCACGTAGCGACTTAGCAGTCCCCCCAGTTGATAACAGCTCGACGCCGAAACCATGAAGCCCTTGGGCAAATTCAATCAATCCAGATTTATCCGATACCGACAATAACGCGCGTTTGATGGCCATAAGAGTAGTGTGTGACAGTGCAATTCCCTTAACTAAGAGCATTGCGCCGCAGCCGAGGTAGCCCACTCAACGAGAAACGGCAAGCCCCGATTTTTCCTCGACAGACTCTTTTCAACACAATGACGAAAAAAATCACGAATCTTTTTCTCTGCTATTGCAATTCAGTCTCAATAAGCTACTTTGCGCACGTGCCTCACACCACCGATATCGTCCGCACACTGGAACAAGACTCCTTGATCTCACTTGAGCAAGCCAAGGTGGGCTGTGAATTTCACATTCGTTTCATCAACGGGCCCGCTTGCGAAAAACTCCGCCAAATGGGCTTTTGTGAAAGCATGCGCGTCAAAAAAATCACCGATGGCCGCAATATGATTTGCACCGTTTGTGGCACAAAAATGGCACTATCCCGCGAACTAGCCCACCAAGTTCTCGTCGAGGCATCGGTCTAACATACACGCAAAATCATGGACTCTGCTCTCGAAACCATTGCTCTGGCGGGAAACCCGAATGCGGGGAAAACGACCATTTTCAATGCCCTGACTGGGTCGCACCAAAAAGTCGGCAACTATGCTGGCGTTACCATTGCGAAGAAATCAGGAGAGTTTTTCACCCCTCATGGTCGCAAAATCCGGCTACTCGATCTCCCCGGCTGCTATTCGCTTCAGGGTGATTCGCCCGATCAAGTCATCGCCTCACGCGTGCTCTGTGGTCAAGATCCAGAGGAGCCCGCACCCGCACTTGTCATCAATGTCGTCGATGCCTCGGCCCTCGAGCGGCACCTGCAACT
>CANHKJ010000060.1 GCA_947460915.1 Verrucomicrobiia bacterium | reverse complement strand
TTGCTAGACAACATTTTACAATGGCCTAGAGCAACTTCGCCGAAGTTGCCACCAGAGCCACCCGAAAATGAACAAACAGGCGGCAAAACTGGCAAAAACCACTGCGCTGCTTAATTCAACATCGATTCAACTTCGGATTTCGGGTTTATAGTAGCTCTCCTCGTAGGAGACTACTGCCTCAAACCATGAATAAGAAATTAGATTCGGATATTATTGCTGAGATACATGAAGGAAATGGCACCGATCCTTTCGATGATCCAGCTTTCCTTGCCGCGTTAGAAAGGGAAGAATATGTTCCGATTTCTGGTGCACAATGGGAACCTGCATGGGTTCTGCTGGCCCGTGAGGAAGCCGCAGCCAAAACTAGAAAATCGTAAGCAAGCCGATTTCATGTCGGACGGCAATTCCTGCGCAAGATGCCGCATGGGCATGGCGTATTGGTAGTATCATGAACAGCGATCGTCGGAACTTATTGAAGTTGTTAGCGGCGGGAACGCTTCCGCTACCTCACGCTGTGGCGGGAGACAAGCAGGCAGGTGGTAAAGTGCGAATCGCGCTGATTGCGGATGTTCACCAAGACCTGGTGCACGATGGTCTTCAGAGGCTCAAAGAATTTCTCGCGAAAGCGGCAGAGTGGAAAGCGGATGCGGTTTTGGAGCTTGGTGATTTCTGCACTCCGAAGCCCGCCAATCGAGAATTTGCGCATGCTTTTGAAGCCTTTTCGGGCAAGCGTTTTCATGTGATTGGGAATCACGACACGGATGGTGGGTTTCAGCGCGATCAAGTGGTGGCGTTTCACAAGATGCCAGCACGATACTACAGCGCAGATTTGCAAGGCATCCATCTGGTGGTGCTGGATGCCAATGATGTGCCGCCAGGTCACAAAGGTGGCTATCCCAGTCACATCGCCGACGATCAGATTGAGTGGCTGGCACATGATCTCGCAGCTACGAGTTTGCCCGTTTTTGTATTTTCTCATCAAAGTCTGGAGCGCCCCGAGTGCATCAGATCTCAGGAAAAAGTGAGGGCTGTGCTCGAGAATGCAAAACGGCCAGATGGATCGAATCAAGTGGTGGCTTGTTTGAATGGGCATTGGCACATTGATCATGCGCGCGTGATCAACGGGATTTCGTATATTCACGTGAACTCGGCATCCTATTATTGGATCGGAGAGCGATTTGCGCATGTTCGCTATAGCAAGGAGACTGATGCCCTGAACCCATACATGGCGTTCATTGCTCCTTATCGGAAGCCGATTTTCAGCTTGCTTGAAGTGGATTTGGACAAAGGAGAATTTTCGCTTTCTGCCTGTGAATCCGAATGGGTCGGCCCTTCACCGCAACAACTCGCTGTTGACTTCAAGGAACTCGATTCGGCATGGGTGGCGGCCAAGTGTGCTGCTAGAAGGGGAAAACTGAGCAATCGTTGAGACTCGGGGCCTTAGTCATTAGGATCGGTGCTCAAGGGCGAGAGTTTCGTGGTCGATGAAGGCGCGGAGGGGCGCATGAATTCCTTCAAGCTTGGGATCGGTGGCGATGACTTCATCGGCATGGGTGCGGGCCTCGCGTAGTAAGTTGGTATCGGCGAGAAAGTCAGCAAAGCGGATGTCGCTCAGTCCACTTTGGGCTGTGCCTAACACATCGCCTGGACCGCGAAGTCTTAGGTCAACCTCGGCAATGACAAATCCATCGTTGCTATCGACGAGAGCTTGCAGTTTTTCGAGTGCCTCGGGTGTTTTCGAATCAGTGAGCAACACGCAATACGACTTGTGCTTGCCACGTCCGATGCGGCCGCGGAGTTGATGCAGCTGAGCGAGTCCGAAGCGTTCGGCGTGGTGTATGATCATGATGTTCGCATTCGGAACATCGACACCGACCTCGATCACGGATGTGGCGACGAGAGCTTGGAGCTCATTGGCGCGGAATCGTTGCATGATTTGCTCCTTTTCCTCGGCGGGCATTTTTCCATGCAAAAGTCCCGTTTGGTGAGGCTTGAGGCGCTTGCTCCACTTTTCGAAGGCCTCGGTGGCAGACTCGGCTTTGACGCTTTCGGATTCCTCGACGAGTGGATAGACGAGGTAGGTTTGGCGTCCGGCATCGAGATGTTCTTTGATGAACTTGGTGATCTCGGAGACCTTGGGATTGCTGCGCAGGGCGGTGATGATTTTGCCGCGATTGGCAGGTCGCTCGTCGAGCACGGAGACATCGAGATCGCCATATAGCGTCAGGGTCAAAGTGCGCGGAATCGGCGTGGCGGTCATGACTAACACATCGGGTTTTTTGCCGTGGGAAATGAGTCGGGCGCGTTGGCTGACACCGAATTTGTGCTGTTCATCGATGACGACGAAGCCGAGGTCGGAAAATGCTTGTTCTTGGAAAAGCAGTGCGTGGGTGCCGATGATGATTTGCGCTTGTTCTTCATGCGAATGTTCTTCGCGATTGCCCGTGCGCAAGCTGAGGCGCACGCCGAGTGGGGCGAGCCATTTTTGGAAGGTGAGATAGTGTTGCTCGGCAAGAATTTGCGTGGGTGCCATCAAGGCGGCTTGGCAACCAGAATCGATGGCAAGGAGCATCGCGGCCATGGCGACGAAAGTTTTGCCGGAGCCGACATCTCCTTGCAACAAGCGATTCATCGGGCGAGGTGAGCGCATGTCGGCAAGGATTTCCTTGATCGAGCGCTTTTGGGCACCCGTGAGATCGAAGGGCAATGATTGGTAGAAGGCGGTGAGGAGCGAGGTTTTTTTTCCGAGCACGCGCCCCGTGTGATCAAAGTGGCGCGCTCTGCGCCAGACGACATTGAGCTGAATAGTGAAAAATTCTTCTAACGCAAATCGACGTCGGGCTTGTGCTGCTTGTTCTAACGACACAGGGAAATGTGCGTGCTCGATGTCATCAGCGCGGCGTTGTCGTGGAGCAACATCGTAGGGAAAAGTGAGTGTCTCGGCACGTACGCGGCGGAGCAGCGTGTGCATGATTTCGCGCAGTCGACGTTGGGCGATGCCGCTGATGTTTTTGTAGATGGGCACGATGCCGTCTATGTGGATGGATGTGCCATCGTCATCGCGCAGGATTTCGAATTCAGGGTGATCGATGACCAATTTGCCCTTCTGGTCTTTGACTTTTCCGTAAACGATGACCTCGTGGCCGGCGGCGAGCATTTTGGCGAGGAAGGGCATGTTGAACCAACGCAAGGTGATTTTGTTCGATCCAAATACCCCGCCTTTGCCATCGAGGATGATTGCTTCATAGGAGGCGAAGCTGCTGGAGTAGCGCATCGAGCGGGCATCGATGACCATGCCACGCAGGCACACCGGTTGCAGAGTGGGCTGCATCGGGAAGGCATCGAAGCGGCGTCGATCCTCGTGTCGTTTGGGGTAATGCTCTAACAGATCACCGTAGGTTTTCATGCCGATGGCAGACATCGCGGCGATTTCCTTGGGTGTAAGGAACGACGATTGATCGAGCGGATTGGTGGCTGGGAGTTGGAGTGATGGATCCACGATGTGACGGATCAGGTTTAGCGAGAAATGGCGACATTGCAATCAACTAATGCTCATTAGAACACATTTTTTGTGGTGAGGGATCTCGGGGCTTGTTCTGTTCGCGGTGGTATCATCGATTGTGATTAGGTGCCATACTTTTCGTGGGGCGATTTTTTACCACGGATGGCAGGGATGGCACGGATTTACACGGATGATACGGACTTTTTATTGATGTATGGAATGGTGGATTTTGATTTGCTTGATACGAGCGTATTGCGATTGTTCTCATATTCTCGCTTGCCAGTTGGGGGAGTGAGGTTATGGTCGGCGCATGATACGTTTTCTGCATACGCGCATTCGGGTGAAGAACATTGAGGCATCGATCGCATTTTATCTCAAGTTGGGATACACCGAAGGTGTGCGCAAGGCATCGCCGCAGGGCAATCAGTTGGCCTTTTTGGAGTTGCCTGGGAATGACGTGTTTTTGGAGTTGTGCTATTCGCCTGAATACACGGCGACCTGCCCAGAAGACTTGATGCATACTTGTCTCGGCGTGCCAGACATCATTGCGTATTGCGATCAAGTCGAAAAGGCAGGCATTGAGATTTGGCCATCGGGCTGGCGCGAAAAATTTCTCAACGACGAGAAAAAGATGGCCTTCGTGACCGATCCTGATGGTTATGAGGTCGAAATTTTGGAGCGCTAAAATTTCGGATGCGTGAAGAAGTCGATCTGTTAGGTCAACATGCGACGTTGTGCGGATAAGATTGAGCTGTTGGAATTTCAGCGGGAGATCGATGAGCTTTTGCGAGGGCAGCGCTTTTTGATGGAGGAGTTATGCGTGACAAGTGCTGGACCAGTAAGGGTCTGGACAAGAGGCGATGATCCGACCAAGCCCCTGGTGTATTTGTCAGCAGGCATGCATGGCGATGAACCAGCGGGGCCGCTTGCTGTGAAGGCTTTGTTAGAAAAAGGTTTGTCGACAGAGTATCGATGGGTGATTTGCCCGATCTTGAATCCCACGGGATTGGCGGCGTGTACGCGCGACAATGCGGATGGCTGTGACATGAATCGCGATTACTTGCGAAGAATTACGAAGGAGGTGCGTGCGCATGCCGAGTGGTGGGAAAAACGGCAGGCGCCGGATCTTTTCATGAGTTTGCATGAAGACTGGGAGTCCGAGGGATTTTACTTTTATGAGATCAACTTGGGGGAGGATTGTCCTGAGCGGGCTCGTGAATTGTTGGCGGCAGTAGAAAATCATTTACCGATCGATCCGCACGACATGGTGGACGATCACGAGGTGCGGGAAAAGGGCTGGATTTATCATGAGGCGAAAGCGGATTTTCCGGACGCTTGGCCCGAGGCCATCTTTATGGCTGATCGTGGTTGTCCGTTATCCTTTACCTTCGAGACGCCAAGCTGTGCGTCGGCGTTGGGGGATCGAGTGGCCGCTTTAGTGGCTGCGGTGGAGGCGTCATTGCGCTTGATGGGATGGGAGAGCAGGGATTGATGGTTTGAATCATCGAGTAATGTATATCGTGATTGACAGGTGAGTCGGCATTGGATAGGGCTGTGACTTGATGCAGCGCGCGCGCATGGTATGTTTTTTATCGATGGTCTTGTTCTTGCCGGGTTGTGCATGGATGGGAACAGATGAATCGCCGTGGAAAAGTGCGGTAAATCGCCGCACGGGGCAGATGGGATTTCGCAATTGGATCGTGGTGGCAGAGGCATCTTTTCCGGCATTTGGCCGAGTGGGTGTGCACCAAGTGCCCGCGAATGTGGAGATTCCAGAGGCTTTGGACTATGTGCTGAATGCGATCGAGCTGACGCAGCATGTGAAGCCAAACATTTATTTGACCCGTGAGTTGAGATCGCTCAAGAATGATGAAGCACCGGGCGTGGATCAATTGCGTGAGCAACTGCAAGGGGCGCTGCATGGAATGGAAACGACGAGCCTAGAGCAGGAGTCGTTGATGACCTTGTTGCAGGACGCGAATCGTAGCTTCGATGTGTTGATCATTCGCACGACATCAGCCTTGCCCTACAGCAGTGTGTTTATCGAGTTGCAGCCGGGATACTGGGATGCTGAGGCAGAACAGCAGTTGCGTGATCGAATGGATCAGGAGCGATTGAAAAAAATGAACCCTGATCTTGATTGATGTAGGGGGAGCAGCTAAGGCAAAAGAGATTTATGAGTCAGAGTAAAGAGCAAATGATTCGCGCTGAGCGCGAGAAAGCGTGGGTGGGTGATGCGGTGTTGGCGTTGTTTGCGCGGAAATTTGTGCTACGTGAACGTGGATGCATGGATGCCGTGTGGTTTACGCATTTGACATCGAATGGATTTTTGAGCGCGTTGGGAAATCCAACGAGCGTTGAGGCCAAGATCGGTGGAATTTTTGAAGAAGAAGGTCTTGCGGGAGCCTTTGCTTGGATGGATGAAAACCTGATTCCTTTGTTTCGAAAGCAGATCGCGCGGAAGCAGAAGTGATTGGAACTGGTTGCAAATAAGGGCCTTGAATTGAAGCGGACTAAAGTCCACGCTTCTTGATGCTGTTGTGCGTAAAGGATGAAGGGCGCTCTCCACGCAGGAAAGCGCCGGTTGCAACGCTATTAACGTTGTGTGTGGGGGGAATGATCGCTGGGAGATTTTCTTTTCGTGGTTTGTTTGTGGGTAGGACGGGTTCAGCAAGGGCCAGATATGCTGTCGCTCATGAGCAACCCTTTTTAGCCTTCGTGCGGCGGGTGAATCAAGTGAAGGTGATCGACACCGAATTTTTCGAATTCTTTCCACAAGCGCTTTTCGTGCTCGACGGTATGGACGCGGCGTTGTTCCTCGGTGAGGATATTCCAGGCATTGAAACCGATGCGTTTGGCTAGTTCGCGATCCGCGAGGCGGATGACAAGTTCTTCCCAGAAGGATTCTTGGCGAAATTCATCGTAGCAGAGCATGTAGGAGGATTTTTTTTCAAAGTCCTCGGTGACTTGGTGACGTTGGTCGAGCTCGTTAAACTCGATGACATCGGAGTAACCGGCATGGAGCAGGTATTCGAATATCTTGTTTTCGAGGGCATTGATGGATGCCATTTTCCCTTGGAAGGCGGTAGTCTGGTTCCACTCGGCCACAAGCGTGGCGAGGGAGAGAAGTTCGACGAGGGTGTGGACCTCGGAGTCTGTGAAGCGAAAATTCATGATGGAGTCGAGTGTGGGAGGTCAATCCCACTTGAGGCGGCGGGTGGTTTCATCGAGAAGGAAGATCGAGCGCCGGAAATCGATCAAGGTGGTGAGCTTTTTGGCATCGGTGGCGGAACGTTCGTCGATGAACAGAGCGAGTTTTCCCATTTCTGCGGCGGGGATTTCGGCGATGTGAGAGGGATTGCCAATGCGCAAGGTGAGGCCCCGAATGCGCCACCATTTTTTGTGCAACTCGACGGCCTCGATTTCGGCGTAAGGAAGGGTGATGGTCTGCATCTGCGTCTCGTTGCTGGCATTGCGAAAAACGTTGCCGCGGAGTTTCCAGTGGAGCTCAATGGCTTCGGGCAGGAAACGCAGCTTGCCCATGACTTCATCGCGCCCGAGAGGATCAGGAGCGGGGATGGTGAACCAGATGCTGAGATATTCTTCGGCGAGCATGATCAGGGGGCGCTAGAGTTGGCGGCGAGTGAAGCGACGTAAGCGAGAATCTCTTCGACGGGGGCGAGGCGTCCGATGCCTTGGTAGCCGCAGGCGAGGTCGCCGCTGTCGGGGCCGATGAAATGCACGCCATCGCCGCCTAGAATGTTGACGTTGCGCTGCGTCGCGGGGTGCAGCCACATTTTTCCATTCATGGCCGGGGCGATGCAGACGGGTGTGTGGCGAGGCAAGGCAAGATAGGTAGAGGTGAGTGGATCAGGGGCCAGTCCGTGAGCAAAAGAGCCAAGCACCGAGGCAGACGCGGGAGCGACGAGAAAAAGATCGGCTTGATCGGCAAGGGCGATGTGACCTGGTTGCCAGCTTTGTTTTTCATCCTCTAGCGAAACCAAAACGGGGTGGCGTGTGAGAGTTTGTAAGGTGAGTGGCGTGATGAACTCGCAGGCGGAGTGCGTCATGATGGCATGCACCTGATGCCCTGCTTTGGTTAGCTGGGAGGCGAGATCGGCGGCCTTATAGGCGGCGATGGAACCAGTGATGCCAAGTACGATGTTCATAGTATTTTACGGTTGATGCAGGCGCGAGACGCGAAGTCTTTCGGCCATGAGTAGTGCTTTGAAACGGGTGTAATCTTCCTCACGCGTGGCGGAAAGCAAGCGATATTGGTAACTGGGCCAGTGGGCCATTTCCTCCATAGCATTTTTCATGCGCAGGGCGATGACCTCTTCGGCATCGGTATTGCGAGCGGTGAGACGTGCGTGAAGTTCGTCTTCGGAAGGTGGCATGACGAAGAGATCAACGAGCGCGAGGCGAATGTGCGGATCAGCGCAGGCGCGGACTTGGGCGGCACCTTGCACATCGATGTCCATGACAACGTCGCGGCCTTGGGCAAGCTGAGCGATGACTTCTTGGCGCAGTGTGCCGTAGAAATTCCCGTGTACGGTGGCGTGTTCGAGAAACTCACCCGCAGAGACTTTTTGCTGAAAATCTTCGGTGCTGAGGAAAAAGTAATCGTGGCCGTGAACTTCACCCGGACGTGCCGCACGCGTGGTGCACGATGTTGAATAACAAGCCTCGCCCTCGTCAGCGAGACGACGGCACAAGGTGGTTTTTCCGGAGCCAGAGGGGCCGGAGACAAGAAGCAAAATGCCAGAGCGTTGGGGCATGGGCGGAGTGTGTACGAATTCGGCGACGGATGGCAGAAAAAAATGCATCGAGATGGTGTGGACGGCGAAGGGGATTTTGTAATCATTTTTCCTCGTCAATGGGTGCTCTTTTTGTTAGCATACAGCATCATGAATGAAGTTCCGCAGAAAAAAGGTATGTCGGCATTGGGCTGGGTGGGGATTGGTTGTGGCACGGTTTTGTTGATCGGTGTCGTGGTGGTGGCATTGCTCATTGGTTGGTGCAATCGCAAAGTGGAGCAAGTTCAACAGAATCCAGAGCGTTTCATGGCGGAGCTAGCGATCAATGCTCATCCGGATTACTCCGTAGTATCGTCCAACGATCAGGCCAAGGAAATGACAATCAAGGAGGACAAAACGGGCAAGGAGATGACTTTTAGTTATAAGGACATTGCTGATGGGGAATTTGCGATGACGACGAGCGATGGACAGAATTTTGAGGTCGGCACGGTGAAGCTTGAGGATTTGCCGGAGTTTGTCAAAGTTGTGGACGGCGGTGTAATAACATCGGGATATCAAGCGACCGAAAATGGAGTGCTGAAAGGATCACTCATTTATACGACGACGGAGACAGCGGAAGACGTGATCACGTTTTATGAAAAGTCTGTGGAGACATGGTCGTCGAATACGAAGCAAAAAAACAATTTTGCTCTAGGTGGTATAGCCCAACACTCGATCAAAGTCTCTGATGCAAACCGCATGATTCACGTGATTGCTCAAAAACAAGATGCGCAAACGACAGTGTCGGTCACTTTTGAGCAGAAGTGATTTGATTTAGAGCAACTCGCTATTCCGTTTCCCCTTTTCAAACAACAGCGTTTCGGTGTAACCAGCGGCTTTGGCGAGTGCGATGGCTTGGGGGAAATCTCGTGCAATTTCCTCTGGTGCGTGGGCATCGGATGAAATCACGAGGGGAATCCCCGCGGCGCGGGCCAGTTCGAGAAATTCGTGGTGCGGGTAGGCCTCGGCGCAGGGTTTGTGCCAGCCAGCTGTATTGAGCTCGATGGCGCAGCCACTGACGGCGATGGCTTCGATGGCTGGCTCGTAGTATCGGGCGAGATCTCCATCGGGGCGATGACTGAATTTTTTCACCAAATCAGGATGGCCGAGGATGTCAAAAAGCTGCGATTCGGCCATGGTAGCGTATTCTTTCCAGTAGAGTGACCAGACCTCATCGACGTCGCTTTCGGCCCAGCGACCGAGCCACTTCGGGTTATCGAAATCCCAGGTGCCGAGGTAGTGAACCGAGCCGATCAGGTAGTCCCAGTCATAGGATTGGCGTAGCTTTTCGATCCATGCTCGGCAATCGGGCAGCCAATCACACTCCATCCCTGTGCGGATCGGAATGCGTCCTGCGGCGTGCTTCTTGGCTGCCTCGATCCACGAAAAATACTCCGGCATTTTGTCATAAAGCATGCGCCAGTCGTCGAAGTAACCCTCGCCCACGGGAGCATGATCAGAGATGCCATAGGCGCTCAAACCTTGTTTGATGGCGGCATCTACGTAAGCCTCGGGCGTGCCGACGGCATGGTGACAGAGGGGTGTGTGCGTATGAAAATCGGCTGGCATGGTTTGTGGTTGTGTCGACGCGATGGATTTGCTAGCATGGAAATGTTGGCACGACCAGCACGATGATTCCAAAGCGATGAAATTTTCCCATACACCCAATATTTTTACCACGGCCTTGGCTGAAAAACTGCGTTCGCATCCGAAGCGGATTGTATTTACGGAGGGCGAAGATTTGCGGATTTTGCGCGTGGCGGAGCATCTCGTCGCCGAAGAATGCGTGATTCCGATTTTGCTAGGTGATCGCGATCGCATCCGCGCCCTAGCCGTAGAAAATGATGTTTCCTTGCAATTCGTCAACGTGCTCGATCCCTCAAAATCACGCGAGCTCTCGCGCTTCGCGGAAATGTTTGAGCGCAGCAGTCGCGCGCGTGGCGTGGAAATGGATCATGCAGCGGCAGAAGATATCATGGCGCGGCCTGCGTACTTCGGTGCGATGATGGCGCAGTATGGATTGGTCGATGGCTTGATTGGCGGCAATCAATCGCTACCCGCGAGTTTGTTCCGTGCACTTTTGCAAACCATCAAGCCCTTGCCTGATGTGCCGCGTGTTTTCAGTGCGATGATTTTAGTGGCGCAACACTTGCAGCACTTCGGTCGTGATGGAGTGCTTTTCCTTGCTGATTGTGGATTGATCACCGAGCCTGATAGCAAGCAGCTTGCATCCATGGCGATCGAGACCGGAAAACTGGCGCGTCACTATCTCGGCGGTCGCCCGCAAGTCGCCTTGCTGAGCCACTCGACCAAAGGTTCTGCGATGACACCTGCCGCGCAAAAAGTGGCAGCTGCTACGGCATTGGCGCAGGTCGCAGCGCAGGAGCAATTTCTTGAAATGGACATCGACGGCGAATTGCAGGCCGATGTTGCACTCGACCCACGTGCCTCGGAAGTGAAGCTTCCTGATCGCAAAGTGCGCCACAGTGCTGACGTGTTGGTCTTCCCGAACTTGGATGCCGCGCACATTTCTCTGAAGCTTCTGCAACATTGTGCCGGCGCACAAAACTACGGCCAGATCATCATGGGGCTCGCCCGACCTGCTGCACAAATTCCGCGCACCGCGACCGAAGAGACCATCTACGGCACAGCCCTGACCGTCGGCTATGAGGCGATCAAATTCCATCAACTCTACCCCGAGGGTGAAGTCTGAAACATTTCTCCTGTAACAATCGTCAAACGCATTTCGTAATTATTCGAACCATATGAAAATCAAAACCCTAATTCCTGTCGGTGCTTTGCTCGCGACATTTGTGCTGGTGCATGCAAATGCTCCTGCACCCGAATCCGCACCTCCTGGCTCGTTGGAAAAGATCACGGCTGCATTGCCGAAAGAAGACTGGGTCAAGCCTGCAAAATCACGCAAGCTTTTGGTCTTTTCTGCCACTGCGGGATTCCGTCATGAGTCGATCGCTACGGGTAAGTTGGCACTGACCGAGATGGGCAAAAAGAATGGTGCCTTTGAGGCCATTATCTCCGATGACCTCGCCAATTTCGAACCTGGCACGATTGATCAATTCGATGCCATTTGTTTTCTCAGCACTACACAAGATGTGCTCATGCCCCATCCGATGGCGATGAAAACCATGAGCGATGAGGAGAAAAAAGCAGCGCAAGAGCGATCGCTGGTTCTGCGCAAAAGCTTGATGAATTTCATCGAGTCTGGAAAAGGATTTGTCGGCATTCACGCCGCGACCGATACACTTTACTCATGGGCCGAATACGGTCGCATGATCGGCGGTTACTTTGATGGGCATCCATGGGGTGCAGGAACGGAAGTGCAGATCGACGTCGAAAAAGGTCAGGAAAAACATCCGCTTGCCGTGATGTTCGGTGGCGCGAGCATGAATTTCAAAGAGGAAATCTATCAGTTCAAAGACCCTTACCAATCGAAAAACCAGCACATGTTGCTACGCTTGAATGTGGAGAAATCCGCGAAGGTCGGCGGCTTGAAGCGTGCCGATGGTGACTACGGCGTAGCATGGGCTCGCAACCAAGGCAAAGGCCGCGTGTTCTATTGCTCCCTCGGTCACAATCACGACATGTATTGGAATGAAAAAGTTCTCAGCCACTACCTCGCCGGCATTCAGTGGGCGATGGGTGACCTCAAGGCTGAGATCAAGCATGAGTGATCATGGCGGCATCCGCAAAGATCGACGTTGCCGACTTTCAGCGGGAGTTTTTTTCGCAAGTCGGTGACTTTTCACAACTGCTGAATCTGATCGAGGCCTTGCACGGCATCCATTATTTCATCAAGGATCGATCGTGCCGTCACGTCGCAGTCAGTGATACCTTTGCGAAGCGTCTAGGTCTCGCATCGGCGGAGGAAATGATCGGTCGCACGAACTACGATTTCTATCCGAAGTTGATCGCCGATCAATTTGCCGTAGATGATGAATCGATCCTGCGAACTGGCCAAGCCAAGTTGCACATCATCGAGATGATGCCTTCCGCCTGTGGAGGATTCGATTGGATTACCACCAACAAAATGCCATTGTTTGATTCCACTGGTTCCGTGATCGGAATCATGGGGACCCTGCAATCTCACGGCGATCAATTCACCTCATGGGCCGATGGTGAGGGCATCGGCAAGGCCGCAGAATACATTCAGCGCAATTGCCACGAACCGGTGGATGTCATCGCTCTAACAAAAATCGCGGGCATGTCTCAGCGTCATCTCAATCGAAAATTTCACGAAGTCTTTGGCATGTCGGCGCAAGATTTCTGGGTCAGCACGCGCATTCATCGCGCTTGTGATCGACTCACGAATTCGTCGAAAAACGTAGCACAGATCGCTGCAGAATTCGGCTTCTGTGATCAAAGCGCGTTCTCTCGACAATTTCGCAAATTGATCGGCATGGCGCCACTGGAATATCGACGACAATTTTCGCGGAAAAAATCTGCCACGGCTGAATAGTGCCGAAATTTGGCAGTCCAGCGCATGGCAAAATCGCGTTCCGATGATACAGTGCAAGAAATCGCACGTAATCATCTCAGTGACACGCATGAAAAAATTCCGCCATTTGTTACCTATCTCTTGCTCCATGCTCGGGCTCTCTGGAGTCGCGTCGGCGCAGTCGGAGGCTGACGTTTCGTTTTTCCGCGATCAAGTGAAGCCGATTCTCCAAGAGCATTGTTTCGAGTGCCACGGAGCCAGCGATGGCAAAGGTGGTTACAAGATCAAAAGTGGACTGCAATTGATCAGTCGTAAGGGCCTGCTGAAGGGCGGTGCACACGGGGCTGTGATCAATGAAGAGAGCCCAGAGAAAAGTTTGTTGTTAGAGGTGATCTCGTATGCCAACGAAGATCTGCAGATGCCTCCCAAGAATAAACTCAGCGATGAAGAAATCGCGCTGATTACCGATTGGGTCAAGCGCGGCGCTCCTTGGACTCCTGAGGATGCCGATGTGTTGCACGAGGTGCATGATCCTCATGCGGAAATGACCACCGTCAACGAAAAGACCAAGGCTCATTGGTCATACAAACCGATGCAACGTCCTGCTGTTCCTGAAGTAGCGGAGTTTGCTCATCCGATTGACAAATTTCTCGAAGTGGAACGTCAAGCTCGTGGCCTAAAAGCGAACCCTCCTGCTTCGCGCGGTGAGCTGCTGCGCCGTGCCACCTTTGACCTTACAGGGTTGGCTCCATCGCTCGCGGAAGTGCAGGCCTTTGAAAATGATACCTCTGCTGACGCTTGGGAAAAGCGCATCGATCGATTGCTCGCACTGCCACAGTATGGTGAAAAATGGGGCCGTCATTGGCTCGATCTTGTGCGCTATGCTGAGTCCCAAGGTTTCGAGCGCGACACTCCGAAAGCCTTTGTTTGGCGTT
>CANHKJ010000059.1 GCA_947460915.1 Verrucomicrobiia bacterium | reverse complement strand
GCGGATTCGGAGTAAAACGACAGCAAGCGCAACTGCACTTGACGCGCGCCCGGCACGGCATTTTGGGCACTCACCAAAGAGAGTGGCAGAAGAGCGATTGAGAAAAGGGAGAAAAAGAAATTACGCATAAAAATTTTCTGTTAGATTTCCGCAGCGTTCAACCAGCGGAATGAAGTGATTACCAAACGACGGCCAAAGACCTTATTGGTGAGACTGAGATCTTTCAAGCCTGTCTTACCAATATTGGTCAGACTGAGGTCACGATCGACGGGAGCATTGCTGCGATCGACATAATCGACTGTGCGTTGCACCGTCGCCTCACACCATGTACGAGCCAGAACAGTATTGCCATCGACCGAGCGTGATTCGCCATAGGCGCGGACGGTGAAGGTATCGCCACGCACCGTGATAATCGGTGCCAATGCCGTCATCAAATCCCCTTGCGTGAGGATCGAGGGAGCACCATCGGCACTGTTGCCGCGCAGTGCGGCACGATTGGCCACTGCTGTGCCACGATTGCCAATAGGATCGGCGAGATTGATCGAATCCAAGTTGTGGTTTCGACTATTGATATCTGTCTGATCAATTGCCGTTTGCAAGATTCCTTTCAAGGCATGCAGATCGTTATCGCTGCCGATGCGACGATTGACAAAATCACCTAGTGACAAAGATGGAGCCTTATCAGCCTTCGCACGTTCACGGATTTGCAAGACAATCTGCTGGGCCAATTCTTCAATCTGCTTGTCGGTGAGTGCACGATATCCAGCCCAGCGCAACTGACCTTGCGCATTCACAGAATTGTTCGGATTCGGGTCATCAGAAGAACCAGCCACGGGCACGCCCACTCGCGAAAATGCCGTTTTTTCAGGCGAAGAGAATGTGCTATTGTTCCAGCCCATCACGTCGTGATCACGCAAGGAAGAGAGAACTCCGCGCCAAGCATCGACCGAATCACTATTGACGTTGAAAGGATTTTTGATCATCGCAAATTGAGCGAACTGCTGCGCCTGGGTCTTCGAGTCCATCGCGGCCACCCGTGATGCTAGATTTTCTGCCGACTCATCACCACGCACTGCCACCAAGCGATTGTTCAACATCGGTTTTCTTTGTGCAAAGAAATCGTTGAGCACCACGCTACGCGAACGTTTATCGGCAAACATCACACTGTTGTTGTCGGTGGCACTTGAGAAAAAGTAGCGATCCCACAAGCTTGCATTCATGAGATAGCTGTGATCTAACAATTTTTGACTACCTCCCATGGGTGATGATTGAGTAATCGCGCCCGAAGGCAACATCGGATGGGCAAAGGAATTTCCTAACGGATAATTAACGCGCGGGAACAGCGAGCTGGTGACTAAGTTTCCTGCAATCCACGCGCCCAACGAAGCAGCAGGCTGAACAGGAACACGATACATCGGCACAACAGAGACACCATCGCGCGAGGTAGGACGAGCACCATAAAAGCCACGATCCGTGCTCGGGTCAATCTCAACGCCGGGAAACTGATTGTAGCTGGTCACTTCCTGCAAGCGAACATCGTAACTTTGTACCGCTGCGCCCACTTTGGTAGTTTGCTGAGATGCGCCTTCCGTAGCAAAATTGTTCTGCAGCCATGCTTTGCTATCGTCACGAACATCGCGAGTGGTCTTCGCCGACATGGTTAAAATCGCAAAGGGACTTTTCCCGCCTGGTGTTTTGTCAGCGGGACTTTGCAAGATGTCTGCATTGCGAAAACGCCTTGTGATGGTGGTGGTCAAGCCGAGCTCGGTTGCAGGATTGGCAAAACGAAAATCATAGGTGCGCAGAATATCACTGGTCGCGGATGTATTCACACCAGCCAACAAATCCACTCGAAAATCAGGAAGAGATGAGTCTGTGACGCAGCGTTGCGCACGGGCATTCACGGTGACTTCATCCGTGAGCCTCATCGAAAGGAATCCACCGCCCCAGTTGTTGGCGACCTCAAAGTCGTAGCGCGAATCGGCTGGACGGCCGCCACCATAGCTCATGTGATCGGTTTGCAATCCAGCACGGAAATCGACGCCAGGAATCGCATCCAAGCCAAACTGGTTGCTACTGCGGCGGTCGATATTGCCCAAGTCCTCCCCTGCATTCCAGTCAAAGAATGCGCGCGGCGTGTAACCACCCGATGTCTCCAGACCCCATGTCCAATTTTTTTCAACGTAGGCTGAAAAAACGCGAACTTCACCGGGCAGTAGCTTGAGTGTTCCGCCCGGAGTTCCCGAAGTGCTTTTGTTTTTCAAGTGATAGGTGAAAAATTTCCGAGCTGAATTGTTTTTCTCATTGGCGATCTGAAAGCGCGCGAGACTGTGGTATTCACCGTTAGCGAACTCTTGACGATACCATGGGTTCGTACCCTTTGCGATATCGTGCTTTTGAAATTGAAAACCCACGGGGGGATCGGATATCCGCACGCGCAAGGAAGTAAACTCGAGAGAGACATCATACGGATTATAGAGCGTGATGATTGGTTCATAAACGAGGTGAGGCACGGCGTGATTGGTATTGCCCGGCGGCACGGCTTTTTCATTGTGAAATTGGATACGATCACCAATGTGGTGATGGTGTGAAACCATCGAGAACATGATCTGGAGCTTGGCAATCACAGGCAGCAATGAGGCCGTGGCAGGGGATGGCTTTAGCCCAACCGAACTGGGGCGCAATTCATTGGAAGTGGTTAGACGCACGCTCGGTGCGCCTGGGGTGATGGTGCGTTTATAGAGTTGGTAGTAGCTGCGCAAGTAGTCCCAAGTCGGCGCACCATCTGTGACGCTGTAGTATGGAGTGGTTGAGCCAGTGACACTTGTGATATTCGCGCCAGCCGTGCCTTCCATCAACGGTGTAAGATCAATTTTGAGACCTCCACTCACGGGATCGGTCAGCAGCCCGTAGGAGCCGATGCTGAGATCCTGCTGGCGTGCGGCAAAGGATTCAGACTTTTTCGCCAAGGCCAACGATGCTGTGGGTAGTGAGATCAGACCCTCAGGATTTTGCCATGTAAAATCAGGATCAATTACTTCGGGTCGCGTTGAGGGAGGAACTAAGCGATGTGCGTAATTATCCATGGCATTTCCCGCCTCTTGATCTTCCATGTTGATGGGTAGTTTCATGGTCTCATCCATCACGCCATAAGCCAAGCCACCGATTTGATTGCCCACCCGCAACGGGAGTCGCTCCGCTTTCCATTCCGGATTCCTGTTAGGCAAGGTGCCACTCGTCTGAGAATTGATCAGAAACACTTCATCCGCAGCAGAGCCAGTGCTGCCGTAGTTGAGGTCATAGCGCGCGGTTTGATCGCTGACAGAGGTAAGCCAACGCGAAAATTTTTGTTGTTTCTCGCTAGGGGCCGGCGCTAAGCCACTTGGCGCTTGCCATCCAAAACCCTGCCATGCGCCTAACAAATGCTGTCGTGGACTATCGGGAAACAATGAACCAGCTTTTCCCGTGGCAGCTCGGTCAGGGCCCATCGTCACTTGCAAATCACCAATCGCGAGCATCAACGCCAGTCGTGCATTCGCCCGTGCGACAGCGCTAGCATTGCCTTGATTCGAAGCACGCAAGGTCACGGAAGAAAGCGATAACACGCCCACTGCTACCATCGTCAGCAAGACCAGCAAGCTGATGGTAATGATCAGAGTGAAGCCTCGTTTCGAGGTTTGAACCAACTGCGGAATTTTCATTTTCGTGGACGATGGGTTTGGAAGCGTGCGCGGGCGATGGAGCTCTTTGCGCTTCCATTTAGGCAAAGCCCTCGTTTTGGCATTATCGCGTAAATCCCATCAAAAATGGCATTTTTCACAGATCATGTTTGGGGTTTTGCTCGGAATGGAAGCCTCGAAGAAGCCTTTTTCACACACGCATACGAAGTATATACCACTTTTGGAGAAATGGAATTTGATTTTGCGTATTAAAATTGTGATTTTGCGCACACTGCAACTTGAGGCAATCATCAGCACAGAATTCATCTAAAGGCTCGACTTGGAAGAAAATGCTTCAGTTTTTGCCTAAAATAGGCCAAAGAACTAGGGAAGCGCCAAAGCATAGCGCTCGTTCACCAACTAGTTTGCAATCTCCAAAACCTGCGCGCGTCGAGAATCGGAATCGTGACACGAATGTCATCAGGTTCCATGCCATTTTCTTCAATGGCATAACTGATCCCATGGGCCAACTCGCCCGCCGCAAGCGAGGATGATCCAAGCAAAACCTCACTGGCGAGTGGCCATGATGAGAGATTCGTGCTGCTCTGGAGCATCAGCATTTCACCCCATTCAGATCCATCTCGCCGCTGAAACTCTAAAACAAGATTCGCACCTTGCCGCGAAGGTTTAGGCAAAATGCTCACATCGTTTTCTGTGGGATCGCCGCCGAGGATGTATTCGAGTCGATTGGCCACAGCATCGCCATCAGGATCACCTGCGGGATCACTGAGAGTCCAATGAGCAGCCCACTCCGCGTAGGATGTAAACTCACTACTGCCAGGTGTGCCTTTGATCACATAGCTTGCTCGCCAGTTGATGCCAATTCCGTGGTTGGGTGCACTCATGGGATCAAACAACACCAACGAATAAATTCCTGTATCCGCAGCGGTCGGCCAAGGCGCCAAGTCATCATAGACAAAATCATGGATCGCTACGCCAGCACCATAGGATAACTTCAGCTGCTCGCCGTTGTTCGACAAACTATCTAACGAATCCCACTCGCCAACGATCGGAACTGAAGCCTCTCCGTATCGCATCACGAATGCCGCTTGTTTTTTCACGATCAAAACACGCTGTCCCGGAGCGAGTGAAGTGGTCGAGGCAAAGGCCCAATCAAAATCAATACCCTTGGTGAAGCGCACATTGGTGAGATCAAGCGTGAGGCTCGGCGATATGTTGAGCAACTCGATGTATTCAAAATCCGACTCCACAAATCCCGCCGCGGCCTCAGCCGCACTGGGCACATCGGGATGATACATAATTTCTGAAATCATCAAATTCTGTTTCAGAATCTCGACGTAATTCGAAATCGTGGTCGTAAACGAAACCGGCGCGCTCCAGTGACTCCAGCGGCCCGAGCTATCTTGATGACGGACTCGTGCACGATAACTATGCCCCACGCGCAATGCCGCGCCGGGGATCAATTGAGTGCTCGCAAAACTGGTACGTGTGCCACTTTCCCACACGGGTGTGACTTCGTAGATCCGATCCGCAAGAGGATCGTATGCGGGAGCATTGGCATCGGTCACTTCCCCAATGCGCCATTGCATTGCTTGAAATGTGTTAGGCCCTTGGGGATCGGCAAATGCAGAGCTCGCGAAAGCCAGTCCATCGACAGGAAAACTTGGTGCTCCATTGTAAGTGATCGTCGGAGTGGCTGGTAACAAGCCGCTATCGATCGCATCGCTGATGGCATCCAAGTGCGCCGCACGACCACCAGCACCCACAGCTGGATCGCCACCAAAGGGATCGGACCAACTCACGAATGAGAAATTTTTCATGTCCTGGACTTTCGCCGGAGCACCACCGGGCCAATACGCCGCAGCGCCCGCATTATTCTGCCAGCGCGCCATGTCGGCTTGATAGAACTGCGCGATCGGTGCCATCGCATCATCGATGATGTCGTCAAAAGGCCCACGCCCGGTCGAAGGTTCTCGATACCACACGAGATCACGAAACTCGCGGATCGCATTGCGGTGAGCGATTTTCATTGGATCGCGATTGGCCATCGGCAATTGCCAAGTTGGCGAATCGGTAATGGCATCGTGATTGTAAATCGCATTGTGCGTATTATCCCAGCCGTTATTCCAGTTCGGCCCGAACGAGGCATCCCAATCGTAAGGCATGTACCAAAGTTGACCGAGTCCGTTCGAATTTTCCGTTGGATGAAAATACCAGATCAAATTTTTCACCCGATGCCGACCTGTCGGTTCGGTGAAAATATCGTAGTGCCGGATCGCTTCCTGAACCGCGTTGTATTTATACCAAAGCGGCATGTTGATGAATCGTTCGATGTCGCTTTGCGCCGTGGTTTGGTGAATGTTGTAGCGAATGTTGTCAAAATCCTCCGCAAACTCCGGCGCGCCCGGCGCTTGGTAGCGTTGGTCCATTTCACCATTTTGTTGCCAGTCGGTAGTCTTATAAAAATTCCCCTTGGGCAAATTGCGAGCATCGAGGAAATTTTTTCCCTCGGGCAATTCGAGAGCTTGGTAGAGCCCCCAAAAGTCACCGTTAGTGGCGTGATTTTCATCGGCATCACGCACCACTCGAAAGTGCACATAGGTGGCCTCAGGCATCGGCACACCTTGCAATCCCCAGAGCTTGGTGCCCACTTCATAAGGAAGTCCAAAGTCATACGCACCCTTGTTTCCGAACAATTTATTGAATAACAAGGAGTCCCACTTTGCGCCGTACTTGTTGCCTTTCTCGTCGTAGGCTTGCAGCATGTGACCTTTCGGAAAATTGAATCGGAAATGGCGTTTGCCCGCTCCCATATAGCGCGAGTTACCGCCGCGCAGGCGCATCGCGGTGTGATCCATCACTTGATCTCCTACGATCATAGTACCAAGAAAGTTTTCATAATGCCGAGCATTCAACACGTTCAAGGCACTGCTGTTCGCATATTGATCACCACCATTGTAGGCTAACAACGAAGTGAAATCTGCAGGACGCATCAGCAATTGATAGACGGGAATGTCGTCCAGAGTGTCGGCAGTGTATGTCGTACCACCCGCTGTGAAATTCGGCACACGATGATACGAATACGCCGCGAAATTTCTCCGCGGGTCATTGGCAGCGGGTATCGTGCGGATGTTTCCCGTGAGATCGGTTGCGACGATGCGATAACGAATCAGCGTGCGATGTGGTTGCGCGGGAATGATCGCAGTGAAAATGCCATCACCCGCTTGATCATTGAGTCCGCCAGCATCGGTCATCGGAATCACTGTCCAATTCGCGGGGTCCTCGAAGGCAGGGTTCGCAGGAGGCGGAATACTCGCATCGGCTAACACTTGCGCTGTAGTCCGCGGCAAAGTCGCGGGAATGTAATTGCCGGCGGTGCAAATCTGATAAGCCAACTGGACACTGCCCAGACCTTGCGCATCACTGACGCGCGCGGTGATTTTGATCGACTCCCAAGGTTTCGGCGCAGAGGGACTGTGGTCGACATTCCGCACGGGGGGTGCGGCATTGGTCACTGCCGATGAGTTTGCCGCACCGGGTGTACCGATCATTTCTGCAGGTGTGCGGAGGTCGGCATCGACACAAAAATCAAAAATCCGATAGACTCCTACGTCTTCTTGATTGGCTCGCAATTGCGGTGGTTTCGCATACGCATGGATCGCCATAGTATTGGTTCCTTGATGCAATAAGGTGCCTGGATTGAGCCATAGAATATCGCTCCAAGGGTCGTTCGCCCGCTCATAGATCGCGGTGGAATTGTAAGCGGGTTCGACGGGAGCATCAGGAGAAAACCCAAAGCGCGCGACTTCCGTGCCATTGATGTAAACGATCGCCGCATCATTGCGCATCACGCGAAGCACCAAGGCTCGCGGGATCGCACCAGTGACGGTGAAATTTTTTCGCAAAAAGACGGAGTTATAGGCGGTAGTGAAAGACGAACCATTGAACGTCGCCATGTCATTGATCTGCGTCGCCAATGTCACACCCGTTTCGGCATTGAACGAAGAAGGCGTATCGCTATTAATTTTAAATATCCCTAGCGGCATGGTAGCACTCGTCCAAGCACTGTCGTTGAAACTCTCCGCACGCCAAGCCGTCATCGGAGTTGAAGCCTCGCTGGTTCCTTTGAAATACTGCCATCCCGCTGATCCAGCACTGAGATACGTTTGACTCGCGATTACCGAAGTCGAAGCGCTCCACGCTCCGCCCACGTTGTTATCGAAGGTTCCATTGACTAACTCTAGCGAGGCACCGTCGCCATTCGGCGCCGTCGGCCATGGTGCGGAATTTCCATAATCCACGCTATCCACTACATTGCCCACGGCATTCCTCAGTTCGATCGATTCTCCTTGCGAACTCAATCCACCGGTCCACGGACCTAACGAGGCAACCGCATACATGCTCTGGATCACTGCTGGATTTTCTGCAATCACCAGATAGCCATTGGCAGGAATGGTGGTGCCAACGGGGAATAAATAATCCACCGCATTTGCTAAACGCCAACTACTGAGGTCGATCGCTGCTGACGTAGGATTGAACAATTCAATGAACTCGCTTGCTTGGGTATTACGCGATGGATTGTAGTTGATCTCATGAATCATCACTGTCTGTGGTCGCGGGCTAACAGAAAATGTTAACACTTGCTCAAAGCTGTTCGACGCAGAATCTGTCACTCGCACACGAATCGAAACCGCGACACCACTATCTAACAAGAAATTGCGAGCGCTCAGCAATTGATGCTGAGTGAGTGTAAACCAAGCATTGTGCGTATCACCCACGCCGTTCACCAACGCATAGCTAAACGTATCATCGGGATTGCCATCGGTGGTGCGCAATCGGGCAATGAACGAACCATTCACCGCATCCGTGTAGATTACCGAATCGCTCGCCGTGATCGCCGTCGGCGCTGAGGGTGCAGGTAACACCGTGAGCGTGACTGTGGCCGTATTTGAGTCGAGCCCACCATCGTTCGCTTTGTAAGTAAAGCTATCAACTCCCGCAAATCCGGCATTCGGCGTGTAAAAATAAAATGGTGCCGTTCCCGAAAGCACACCATTGGCAGGTGGAGTGACGATGCTATAGCTAAGCGAATTCGTTTGATAATCATTGGCCACCACACGTGCGGCCGTCGTTGTGCTATGCGGAATTTGATAACTCAGATTTTCCGCCGCAGGATTCGAACCTGGCGTCACTGTCACCGTGACATTTGCCGTGCGCGTGATCGCACCCGCTGTGACGCTAAGCGTGTAAGTTGTCGTTGCCGTGGGAGTGACGGAGACAAATCCTTCCGTGCCCGTGACCGCGCCGACGCCTTGATTGATCGATGCCGTAAAACTCCCACCCGAGGGATTCGCGATCACATACGAAAGACGAGCCGTTTGGCCCGACTCGATCGTGAGTGCAGGAAAGGCCGTCAAGGAATCGATGCTAACAGATGAGGGAAAAGCATCAGCCCCCGCCGCGGTATTGTCCGCCACTCGCTCCGCGCTCATCGAACGATTCCAAATCCGAAACTCGTTGTAGCTTGCCTGCGTATTCGAGTCAGCAGACCAATTCGATCGCCCCAACCACACATTGTCAAAAGGGATGCCCGTGAGTAAATGTGGCGTGTTGAGCGAAGTCATTAAGACACCATTTTTATAATAGCGGATCTGTGGTGATCCCGCATTGCCATCGAGATCATAGACATAGGCAAAATGAAATTCTGCACCGTAGCCAATCGCATCAGCGATCGAAATGTTCTGCTCCGTCCCATCATCACGAATACCAGGCACTTTCACTCCCGTGTTTGTGCCATTTTGCAACGCGAGAAAAAGATACGATACTCCGCTAAATGTCCCGCCGCGTGAGGTCACCTCCCCTGCGGTTCCCGTACCAAAATCAAAAACTCGCTGCCATATTCGCGTATTCGTTCCACTGGGCTGAATCGGCGTCATCCATCCCTCGATAGTGACTTCTTCAAGACCAGACATACTCGTATTCGGCAAATCAATATAGGGGCGTGTTCCCGAGCTTCCACCGGGCAATGTCACCATCGATGCCGAGCGCGAATGCTGATTCGCTGGAGTAGTAGACGATGACGGAACGATCACGCCATTTACTGCTGCGACGGAATCGATTACTGTATTTCCCGATCCCTCATTGAAGGACCAACGATGTTTTAACGTTGCAGCTTTGAGCATGCTCAACGATACCGAAGCTGTTGTGCCACTGGTGGCATTCGTCAACAAGTAGGTGGTATCTGCCGTCGGCACCACCGTCACCGATCCTGTTGCACCCGATACCGCTCCTACGCTCGGACTGATCGAAATGGCATCTCCCGCCGTTACATCCCAAGACAAGACCACCTGTTGCCCCGGTAAAAACGTCTCGCGCGAGGCAGTAAACGACACGATGCCCGCTTGAGCGCAAAGCGAGAAAAACAGACAAGCAATCGTGGCGAAAACTATTGATCGAGCTGCATTCATGGGTTTTTTAACTAAGAAGAGGGCGATTTTTTCGAACCGCCCCCATCTTCAATCATTCAATTTTGATAGCTACGAACGAAATCAGTTCGCATTCCTTCTGCGGCGTAAGAATACACAAGAAGCACCCAGCACCCCAAGTAGCGCACTGCTTGTCTCAGGAACGGTGACGATCACCGCCTGCAAACTACCTTGCTGAAAGTAGCCTTTTTTCACATCGGGAACAATCCAAAATGGAGTTGCGGCCGTAGGAGTCGTGCCGTTGAACGTCACGGAACTCGCACCATTGATTAAAGTGTAGGTGCCATCTGCTGCCGAAGTCGCGTCCCAACCGACGATGTTCGCAAAACCGAAGTCTGTAAGAGTGATGGAATTGCTCAGACCAACGGTGAGGATATTCGAACTACCTGCGAGATCGATCGTTGCCCCCGTGAGATTCAGTTCTGCACCTGCATCCAAAGTTACATCGCTGCTGATGGTACCATTTCCTGCAACGGTTGCTCCTGCTTCAACAACAAAATTCGTAGAGGCCAGAGCACCCGTGATATAGAGCGTACCAGCATTGACGGTAGTTGTTCCTGTGTAGGTGCTAGTGCCCGACAATGTCAAAGTGCCTTCGCCATTTTTCGTTAGACCACCGTTACCTCCACCATCAACGAGCCCTTCGGCAATCGTGATGTCATAGCCGTTGGTATCGATCACCGCTCCGCCGCTCTTGACGTAGACCTTTTGATTTTCTCCACCCAAGGTGAGGAAATTGGCCTCGTTGTTTGTTGCCTTGATCGTGCCACCATTCAAATTCAGGGCAACCGTTCCCGAATCAGTCGTGGTGATGATTTTCGGGACCGTCAGCACACCGCCATTCAAATGGAATGTATTGTTCGTGGTCGCGGCACCAACATATTGCAAGTCGAGATCTCCCGTTCCGCCAACCGTTGTCGCATTGTCACTGAAATACGTAACATTGCCACCATTCATGGTAAATGTATGAGCCCCTGTTCCATTTTGTCGGCTCATCTTGATCGCAGAATTGGTATTCAAGTTCAGGTTACCCGAACCGATTACAACTTCAGCAATCGCAGTATCGTAACTTCCCACTTGCAACCACTTGGACGCCGTTGTGCCGACGTTGAATGTACCACCGTTGACGTTGAGACGTCCCACATTGCCCGCACCTGCGTAGCCGAGGACCACATCACCCGTCGAGGTAAATGTGCCACCGTTCACATTCACCGTGCCATTGATCTGCGCGGCACTGTTATTCCCGCGCGCCAAAGTCAAGGCACCCACCACGGCATTGCCCTCGGTGATCGTAATCGTGCCAGAACCTCCAGTAAAGGCTCCGTTGGCATTCGCGGCACCCACGCGCACTTCACCGTTCGGATGATTGAACTGAGCCGTCGCACCATTGACATTAACTTCGCCAACACCACCTTGGAAACCAATGTTTAGCGCCAGATTGCTTTGATCCGTGAAGTTGGCAGAGCCACTGACATTCAAAATCCCGGTGCCGAGATGACCAATGCTGCGGTTAATCGCAGTGCCATTGCCATTGATGGCAACGGTCGAACTACCACTGAGGTTCATCGTCACATGTGAGCCAGGACTTTCGGCAACGAAGAAACCGCCACCTGAACCAATGTTCCAGGAGGAACTATTGTTCAACGAGATGACACTTTTCGGAGCAGTCGCGGCGTTGCCTCCATTGAAACCCGCCGACATGTTCGCAGCAGAGATGCTTGATGTATCGTAGAGACTTACGTTAGAGGAAGTCGCGCCGGTGCCATTGCCACGGCCGATGCTCAACCATGACATGTTGGTCAGAGCACCCGCATTGGAAATTTTCAATTCGCTGTTGGTGCCCACTGCATCAAGTCCGCCAACGACAAGTTCGCCATTGTTGTAACTATAAGTGCCGGCTGTAATCTCCGTTTGACCTTCTTTTAGAACGGAAACAAAGGAGCCGCCGAAAGCATTGATACCACCATTAAAGTTCGCACCACCACTCATGGTCAGTGTACCCGCACCAGTTTTCACCAAGGGTCCGGCTCCAATCGCTGCAGAAACAATCGCATTGCCCGAAGCATTGCTGACGGTGGTCGATGTCGGATTCAGCGTGCCGTTAGAAACAGTGTCACCCGAGGCCGCAGCGGCGGTAATCGAAAAGGCTCCCGAGGTTTGGCTAATACCACCAAGGTTCAAAGTACCACCAGCAAGGACGGTCGCAGCGGCAGTGCTCAATCCTCCGCTAACGGTGGAGACGACCGTGCCTTCTGAAATCGTTAAGGCACCAGTGTGGGTGTTAACGTTGCCGATCGTCAACGTACCCGTGCCCGTTTTATTAATCGCTGCGGATCCCGAAATCGCACCACTTCCTGCAAACGTGTGATTGGTAGCACCAGAAACATTCACCGCTGCTGGCACCACATTGCCTACGATCGTGGCTGTAGAATCAACGCCCGTAGTATCGTCAAACACAACAGTATCGCTATTCCAAAACTCACCGTCAAAGCCATTGCTCCACGGTGTGCTAACACCGATCTGCCAGGTACCCGAAACGGCATTCCATGTATCAGTCAATACACCACCTGCTGTGAAAGTAAGCTTTGTCCCCGTATCAGCAAAATTGCCACGGCTTGTTTTGACCAAGTTCGATGTGCCCGAGAGTGTGCCACCAGCGTATGTAATGACGTCGTAGGTGTTTCCTGTGGTCAACGCAGAACTGAAAAATAGCGTGGTCGAGCCTGCGAAATTCACTCCTGCTGCCGCAAAGTCACCTGCTACTGGATCAACCGATAAAGTCGCACCAGTTGCAAATGAAGCGGTTCCCGTAGTCGAACCATTGCCACTCAGTGTGGCCGCATTGGCGACACTGATGTTCGAAGTGAGATTCCCATTCACTCTCAGCGTGCCGACGTTTACATTGGTCGCACCTGTATATGTGCTCGCTGCTCCAGAGAGGGTCAGCGCGCCTGCGCCATTTTTTGTGAGGCCACCGCCGCCCGTGCCATCGACGAGAGAGTTGACAACGGTCACATCAAAACCATTCGAGTCAATGATCGCTCCACCGCTTTTCACCGATGCAGTCGCGCTACCAGTTCCGATGTTGAAAAAGTTCACATTCGCACCCGCGGCTTTCAGAGTGCCTCCATTGAAATTGAATGCCCGTGAGCCTGTCGTAGCGGTTGAAATCACCTGCCCGATCGTCAATGTTCCACCATTCAAGTTGAAGGTATTGTTCGATGCTGCCGTACCGGCTTGCTGCATATCTACTACACTTGTAGTACTAAAACCGCCCGCACCATTGCCCACGTATCCGGTGATCGCACCAGCGCTCAGATTTACTACACCTGTAGTAGCAAAAGCGCCCACGCTCATACGAATGTCCGTGTTCGTATTCAATTTTAGTTCCCCACCATTGACATCAATTTGACCACTCGCGCCGGGGGCATTGCCAACGATCAACCAACGTTCCACGGTCGAGGCCATGTTCACTATTCCTGAATTCAGCACCAATTTTCCTGATCCTGTGCCTCCTGCACCGAGAATCAAATCTCGCTGAAAATTTGCCGTGCCACCGCCCACGTTAATCGTGCCTTTGGCTCCATTCGCAATCCCCAGTCTCGTGCTTCCGCCAGTGGTGCTCGTTTGCGAAAATGTCGATGTGCCGTTGATGTTCAGCGTGATATCAGAATTCGCCGACTCACCCAACTGCACGTTCGATACTACCGTCAAGGTAGAG
>CANHKJ010000058.1 GCA_947460915.1 Verrucomicrobiia bacterium | reverse complement strand
TAGAGACACACATGCTTCGCTCCCGTCTCACGCGCCTGCTCGGCCAATTGCGCGGCATTGGTATGGGCCGCGAGCCCAATGATCTCAATCTCTTCGGGTAACTCACGCGCAACCTTGAGCGTGGAGCAGCCAATCGAGCCGGTAGAACCTAACAGAACAACTTTTTTCGACATACGGTGTGTGGTGAAATGAGTGAGAGATTAACGGATCAGGGTGAAATACAAATAGACCGCAGGAGCTGTGAAGCAGATGCTATCGATCAAATCCATGGCTCCGCCGATGCCGGGCAGGATCTGTCCCGAGTCTTTCACCGCAAGGGCTCGCTTCCACAGGCTCTCGGCGAGGTCGCCGACCACTGAGAGCAGGGCGACGATGCCCCCTAGCACGATCACATGTGCCAGAGAGGGAAATAGAGCGAGTTGTGTCGGGAAGATCGCGTAAAGACCCCAGCCAGCGAGTTGGGCAAAGAACATTGCGCCGCCGAAACCTTCCCAGGTCTTGGCTGGGCTGATGTGAGGGATCATCTTGTGCTTGCCGATCAAGGAGCCTGTAATGTAGGCACCCATGTCAGTGAATTTGGTGACCGTGATGCACCAGAGGAGAAGGTAAGCGCCACTCAGGCTACCATCTTGATCTGGATGAAAATCGAGCCGCGCCGTGAAGCTAAACATCCAGGTAAGCCAGAGCACACCTAGCATCGTCGAGGTCACACCGAGAATGCTGTTTGTGCCATCGATCTTACGCCGCAGTTGCAGCGTGAAAGTTCCCGCGCCTAGTAGAAAAAACAATGCCATGTCGAGCTCTGCAGGCACAGCTTGACCGCGGATCATATACCATGCCAGTGCGGCGTAGTAAGTGATGCTCAAAAACATCCCCCACAGTGGATTGGCAACGATTCCAGCACGCCGCGTTAGTTTGAAAAACTCCGCCGTCGAGAGAATACCGAGGGCAGAAATCAGCAGCAAGTGCGCCCATGGTTTCATCGAACCGAAGGCCAGTCCGACGATGCCCCAAAGCAATAGCGTGCTAAAACTTCTGCGAAAAAACGTTTGGGTTTTCGAGGCTTTAGGTGGTGCGGCTTCAGGTGCGGACATGAGCACTCATTTCACTCGGAAATCACTCAGAGTGCAATCTCAATCTGGTGAGCATTTTGCAGCATTCGCAAATCGAGTAGGCACAAAAAAAAGACACCCGGAGTGGGTGCCTTCCTTAATCAACAGTTGTCTCTCGACAATCAATCCACAGCCTCGTCGAGGATCAGGGTCGGCTTGTCAGTCGAGAAGCGCCAGCGCAGTTTGTTGCGCTTGGATGCGGTGCGCAGCTTGCGTTTGAAGCGGTCAGTTGGCGTTTCAAATGCGCGACGACGGCGAATTTCTTCCAGAATGCCTTCGGCATCCAGTTTGGTTTTGAGACGCTTGAGAGCCCGGTCAACGGGTTCTCCTTTCTTCATTGTCACTCCGCGCATGCTGCTAGTATTGGTTGTTTGTTAATTGAAATTTGTGGTTGGGGGGCGGACTCTTGGGGATTTCTGTCTGATTGTCAAGGAGGAAACTGCGGGTTTTGTCGATTTTTTCGGAGAAACACTTGTTGTTTGGCAAAAATCGATAGTTTTCCTCGGATTTCCGACTCCTATGCTTGCATCTAAGAGAAAGATCCCGCATGCTTTTCTGCGTATTAGAATCACCCCAAATGTCTCCCATTTTACGCAAAATTTTAGGAATGAACTGGGTGCTTGTGCTGACGATGTATGGGTTGCTGATCTTTGGCATCTACTCCATCGAGAGTGCCGCACGTCATTTGCCATTGAGCTCAAAACTACTTGAGGAGTTCGGCTCTGCAGGGGCCTATTATGCCAATCAACAGAAATCCTGGATTGTGATTGGCTCGGTGATTTATTTCCTCACGGCGTTGATCGACTACCGCTGGATTCGTTGGCTTGCTTTGCCGATTTATGTGGTCAGCTTGGCTTGTATGGCGATGGTGATGGGCAGTGATCAAGATGTTCACCAGTTGAAAATTGGTCCGATTGTTTTCCAGCCTGCTCAGCTTGGTGTGGCGTCAGGCGTTTTGATGATTGCGTGGGTGTTGCAGGATTTGCCGAAGTTGCACCGTTGGCTGGGTTTGCCGATAGTTCGCGTTGCAGTGATTGGAGTGCTCTCCTGTGTGCCTTTTTTGATGGTGATGAAAATGGGTGACATGGGTTCAGCGTTGGTTTGGATTCCCGTTGCTGTGGTAGCACTTTTGATCGGAGGTGTGCCTTTCCGCTACCTGACCTTGATGGCCATTATCGGGTTAACCTTCGTTCCGCTGGTTTACTTGGTTGCTTTGCCGTTGGTTTCGGAGCGCGGACCAGAGAGGATTAAGCTGTATCTTGATATGATGCAGGAAAAGCCCGTAGACATATCAGGCCCTGCTTATGCTCCTTACTATGTGTCGATGGCTGTGGGCAAGGCGGGGTGGTCTGGCATTGGCTGGAATGCGACTTCTCAAAAAGGTTCTCTGCATGCAAAGCGCTATATCCCGTGGAAAACGGCGCACAATGACTTCATCTTTGCAGTTCTTGCGGAAGAGCATGGTTTCCGTGGCAGTCTACTTCTCCTGACTGCATTTGCTTTGCTCTTGATTCAGTGTCTTTTCATCTCTTTCTACAGTCGTGATCTCATGGGCCGGGTCGTCGTCGCCTGTGTTGTTGCGTTTTTCTTTGCGCACATCTTTGAGAATATCGGCATGTGCGTTTTGATCATGCCAATCACGGGTATTCCGTTGCCGCTCATTAGTTACTCAGGTACTTTTGTCGTCATGTGTATGTTTATGCTAGGGTTAGTGCAAAGCGTGTGGATACATCGTAACACATTGGAGATTGTCAAAGTAATGACAAAAGAGGTATAAGAAAAATAATGACGCAAAATCGAATGATTTTTGTTGCAATTTTGTGTTGAATCACTATCTTTCTGCGCGTTCCCCGTTTCGGAATTATCGAGAGTGTCTGGGGGGAGACTCTTGGTTGCCGAAGCGGGGTTCGTTTTTGCAGGAGACACGATCAACAGTGTTTTTCCTCGTTCTTTTAGGCACGATCACTGTGATCGTGTTTTTTGTTTTTCAAATCAAGGCAACGGAAGATTCAGCGCTTTTGCCACACCATAAATGCGTTAGAAATTCTTTAGTGTATCTGGGTCATTGATTTTTCTCACTCAAGGCTTGCACCGGTGCCGAAGATGAGTAGTTTTTTCGCGCAATCCCTATTATTTATCTCTATGAGCAGCGAACATCAATCATTTCAAGCAGAAGTACGACAGTTGTTGGACATCGTGATCCACTCACTCTACACAGATCGCGAGATTTTTACCCGGGAATTGGTATCGAACGCCTCTGATGCGCTCGAAAAACTCAAATTGATCCAACTGACGGAAAACAATGTGTATCAGGGCGAGACGGAATTGCAGATTTCTCTCACTACCGATGAGGAGGCGCGCACACTGACAATTGCCGATACGGGCATCGGCATGACTCGCGAAGAATTGGTGCAAAATCTCGGTACTATCGCCCATTCCGGTACTAAGGCGTTTTTGAAAAATCTGCAAGAAAAGGGCAGTCAGGCCGGTGGCATGATTGGTCAGTTCGGTGTTGGTTTCTATAGCGTGTTCATGGTCGCGGATCGCGTTGATGTTTATACTCACTCGTGGCGCACCGATGCTCCTTCGCTCAAGTGGAGTAGCGATGGTCGTGAGGGCTATGACATTGAGGAAGTAGAACAAGCAGATCGTGGGGCGAAAATGGTGATCCACCTGAAGGAAGAATTTGCCGAGTATGCAAAGTCCTCGCGGATTCAAGATTTGCTCACGAAGTATTCGAATTTTGTCGCTTTTCCGATTCTGCTCAATGGCGAGCGTGTCAACAAGGTCGAGGCTCTGTGGCTGAAATCGAAAAACGAAGTCAGCGAGCAAGAATACGAGGACTTCTATCGCTTCACTGCTAAGGCCTGGGACAAGCCGCGCTTTACGATGCATTTCACCGCAGACGCACCGCTGGACATTCACGCCTTGCTTTTTGTGCCTGAGGAAAATCAAGAGCGATTCGGTTTTGGTGCGATGCAGCCCGGCGTCGCCCTCTATTGCAAACGCGTGTTGATCGATGCTCAACCGGATGGCTTTTTGCCTGAGTGGTTGCGCTTTGTGCGCGGGGTGATTGATTCGGCCGACTTGCCGCTGAACATTTCGCGTGAGTCGATGCAGGACAGCGCCTTGGTGAAAAAGCTAGGTCAAGTGGTGACCAAGCGGTTGTTGAAATTTTTGGAGAAAAAAGCCAGCGACGAGGTTGAAGCCTATCGCGCATTTTACCAAGGATTTTCCCGCTTCATCAAAGAGGGTATTGTCAGCTCACATGAGCACCGCGATGCCTTAGCGGGCTTGCTGCGCTTTGAGAGCTCGATGACCGAGGGCGATGCTCTCTCATCCTTCGATGACTACATCGCGCGCATGAAGTCGGAGCAGAAAGAAATTTACTACCTCGCTGGAACCAGTCGTGAGGTGATGGAATCCGGTCCTTACCTTGAGGCATTCAAGGCGCGCGGCTTGGAGGTCGCGTATTTCACCGAGGGCGTGGACGAGTTTGTCTTTGAGAGTCTCACCGAGTTCCAAGGCAAAAAACTGGTGCGCGCAGATCAAGCGGACATCGAGTTGGAAGATACCGCGATGGACGGCGAATCGATGTCTGAGGCCGATGTCTCAGCACTGCAGTCTTGGTGGCAAGATAGCATGAGCGCCAGTGTCAAAGAAGTGAAAACAGGCAAGCGCCTTGTTGGCAGTCCAGTGGTCGCTCTTGTGCCCGAAGACGCCCCGAACGCGCAAATGCGTGCGATGATGAAGGCCATGGGTCAAGATGCGCCAGAAATCAAGCCAGTCCTAGAGATTAACCCGCGCCATGCCTTGGTGAAAAAACTGGCCTCTTTGCGTGAATCCAACCCAGAGGTGGCTGGTCTTGTCGCACAGCAATTGGTCGATCAAGCCATGCTGGCGGCGGGCTTGGTCGAGCATCCGCAGCAGTTGGCCACACGCATGAATGAGATTCTTGAGAAAGTTCTCTAAGACGGCAAAAACTCTTTGCTGGACAAATGCGGAAACGTTGCGATAGGTATGCCCATAGCACCATATCGCTAACGTTTCCGTTAAAATACCACACACTATGCAGGCATTTCTCATTGTCTCAGGCCTTTTGATCATGGCCATTGCGTTTCGCACTGCGAGACGAGGTTGGGTACGTAAGTTGGGTGCGGTAGCATTTTTGGCTGCGAGCTACGCGCTGTTTTTTTTCGTCACCGGTCAGTGGTGGGGCGGAGTGATCGGTGTGGTCGTTTGGTTTTTCTTACCATGGGTCGAGCTACTCACGCGGGTGAAGCGCATGAAGTTGCCGATGGATAATCGACTCCGTCACCAGACCGTGCCGAATACCTCGTTTTTTCCCCATGCCCAGCAAACCGTCGAAACCATGGAGGCCGAGGGCTTTGATCATGCGGGGGATTGCTGCTGGGAATGGTCTGGTATGAAGCAGCACTACCGGATGTATTACCATCAAGAGACTCGTACGCTGGCTACCTTATGTCTATGCGAACAATCTGATGTGGTGTTTTCCTTCGTATCGATCACCTGCGCTTCTGAGGATGGCTCACAGTGGCGGACCACCAACTACCCCTTTGCCGAGACCTTGCAAGCGCCGCGGAAATTTCATTGGAACCACGTGCCTTGCACGCGCAATTGCTTTCGCCAAATCTGGAGCAATCATCGTGATCATTTGCAAAAATCCTCAGTGCATACCGCAGAGCTGATGGAAATGGACCCAGAACACCTCGACGATTGGATCGAGCAGGAGATGCAGGAAATGATCGAGCATAACCTTGATCGAGGCATCATCGAGTTCGCAGGCGATGGTAGTTTTTGCTACAGTACTAAAGGATTGTTCTACCTCTGGGGTCAGTTCATCAAGGACATGGTGCGTTTTTGTTAGGGGAAATCTACGGCCATTGATGGGCTAATTCCTTGGTCAGTTCTGAGCATCGGCTGAAGACTCCTTTATTTTTCTATTCTTCGATCTCAATCGCTCGCAGCGGTGTGCTGCGAAGGAGTGCTTCCTTTTCCTCATCGGGAGGGGTGGAGAAGATCACGTGCTCCCATTTCGGTTCCTTCATCGCACCTTGGCCGTGGAATTGGAAGAGACCTTTGATGATCGGTTGTAATGGTAAGGTAATGATGCCTAAAATACCACGTGCATTCATGCGCATGGTCATATCGATGGTATCTTTGTTGAGATCGACGTCTCCATTACCAGTGAATTTCATGTTGCTGGTCTGAGTTGCGAAGTCGTTGGTGTGGATCACTCCTTTGGTTATGGTGAAATTGCAAAAGGCATCCTTGGCCCGCTCAAAGCCTGCCCTACGATCACCGAGCACGGCAGAAATAATCGGCGAGAGCGGACCAAACATCGGCACGGCAAACAACTCACCCTTTTCTAATGAACATAGACCTTCCCCATTGAGCGTACTGGTATCACTGGCCACACCAGCTAGATTGATACGACCAGTAAGCGTGCCGTAGCCCTTTTCTTTAAAGGCGTGGGTCTCGGCGATATTCTTCATGCGAAGACCGTTCCAGCGTAGATCGGCGGTGAATTTTTTGCTGCCGTTGATGTGGGCGACGACGCTGCCAGCGCAGTCTCCGCCAAACACCTCGGCACTTAGTTGATTCAAGGTGACGGCCTCGCCCGTAATTAGCAGCTTGCTGCGCACTTGGCTAAAGGTGGTGGGTTTGCCTAGAAATTTCCAATCGAGAGCTTTCGCGCCTTGGATCTCCACGTTGAGACGCGTGAGGCTTTGATTGCGGACATCGATATTGCCCTCTGCGGCGAGTGGCGGCGCTTGGTGAAAGCGGTATTCCTCTAGGGTTTTAGCTACAGGCAGTGCAAACATGCGCAGCAGGGGAACGGGAAAAAGATAGCCACGCAGATCGTGTATGCCGACGATACCTGCTTCATGATCGTAGGTGACGGATTTGCACTGCACGGGGCCGCGCTCGGTGGTTTTGTAGGTTTTGTATAACTCGTAGTCTCGGTAGTCGAAATCGATGTTGATCTCAGAGAAATTGAGATGATTGTGCTTGAGATCGAGTTGCGTTGTCGCAGAAAAAACAGGCACATCACGGTAGCGCACGTTTTCGACTTTTCCGGTGCCCTGCACGGCCCAGTTGAACATATCGTTTAGATCGGCTCTGCCGGTAAGATTGACGAAGTGTCGGCTGGCGCTGCTTCCTTGAAAATCTTCTAAAACTTTTTCTAGGGGCTGACCTGGGAAAAAGGGCTTCCAGATGGTGGGGGGAAGTGTGCTTTCCAGTTGGTAGAGAATTAGCGCTTCCTTGAGTTGTATTCCGCCTTTGAGTTGACCGAGTTGATGATCGAGTGCGATGTTGCTGATGTCGAGATGCTCCAGCTGAAACTTTTCGGTCTTGCTGAGAACCAGCCCGACCTTGGCGCTGAGGCTTTTGAGGCCAGAAGTCTCAAGCGCCTCGACAGCTGGAGCGAGCTTGTGCTCGCGGATCATTGGGCGGACTACAGCAAAAGGCACCGCGCCCTCAGCCTTGATGGTGAGTCGTGAGTTTTTCCATAGCACCTGACCAAGGAGCTTGCCTTGGTTGTGTTCAACTTCGAGATTGCGTAGGAAAAAATTTTGATCTCTGTAGGAAAATTCTGATTTGATGGAGGAGAGCGGACTGCCTCGGAACAGAAGATTTTTGCAATCGATCTGCCCGATGGCACTGAGTTGAATGGGCGCATCTTGGGGCAGGGCAAAAGTGCCGCGCACTTGAATTTGGGGCGCCTTGGCAAAGGAAAAGTCGGTGAGGAGTCGCTTGCGGGTGACTGCGTAAAACATGCGTATGATGTTGAGCGAGCTGGTCGCATCATAGTGGCCGACTCGTTGCTCGAGATCGTAATCGATGGTTGCATTCATGGCTCCGCGCTCATCTTTGGCGGAGAAATTTTGCACGGTGAGCAGTGATTGGTTGAAGTTACCTTCAGCATGAATCTCTCTCAGAGTGAGGTCATCGCGCGTGGCGGAGGGGCAGGAAAAAACGTAGTCGCACTTGAGGTCGGACCATTTGGTGGCATCGGCGGAGAGTTTGATCTGCAACTCGGGTGGCGCGTCTTTTTCCAGTTGCCAGCGGGCCAATTCCTCGACGAAGGTCTTCATCAACCGTCGATGAATGCCTCTTTGATCGTCCTCGCGATCGTAGTTTGGCACGGGGCGGAAGCCGAGGATTGTAGCGTCTACTTTGAGATGAATTCCTCCGATGAAGCCCGAGGCATCTTTGATCTCAAACATCCGATTTTTCCCCATCAGCACCTTACCATTGAGCTCTGTGATATCGAGTGTTTCACCCGATGGTTTTTCGGGATCGATGGGAAGGGAGAGCTCGGCCTGATTAAGCTCGACGTGGGTGAGGCGAATGATTCCGCGCATGGCCTTGGTTTTATCGAGGTCAAAGACTAGGCGCTCTAGGTGAACCATCCGCTTTTGGCGGCTGCTATCGGTGAAAATTTCGACTTTGCTAGCCTCGATACCGCGGAGTGGAATGTAGCGCAGTCGCAAGATGGATGCCTCGATGCCTTGCTTCGCGAGTTCATTCTCCAGAGCCTTGCGCAAGGCAGGCGGCATACCGGTGGCATTCAGGTAGAGAAGCGCTCCGACAGAGGCGATAATCAGCCCTAACACCAGCAAATACCATGCGGTGCGTAGATTGCGAAAAAATTTGATCGAGCGTAATTCCACGATTGCTAGGGTATTTTACTATGACTTTGCAGGAAATCCAAGGCGCGAATGCAGAAATTTAACCTGAAAACCAAAGTTGCATTGGGCTTATCGCTAATATAACCGCAGATTTCAGGCATGTAGTTGTTCATTGAATAACTACATGCCTGCGCAATCTGTGGTTCCATATCGGATTTCGGGTTTAACCTATGCTGATCAAGCTGGGCCAACGGCATTCCAATTGAGTAAAATAGCAAAGGTTTCAGACGGCTGTAATTTGTGAAATTCGTGAACCCAGACCGTCCCTTACTTTCATTCCCCCCAAGTGTAGCCTTGCTCAATCACTGCGCTCGCGCGGCTGGTTTGCGGTAGCTCACTGCACTCTTGTAGAGAATGACCGCATTGGCTACTCCGCGTGCTACGGCACTCATATATTTGGGGTTCTCCATCAGCTGCGCTTCGTAAGGATGGCTCATAAAGCCGCCTTCGAGCAAAATCGCTGGATGACGCACGCCAGTGAGCACGCTGAAACGAGCGCGTTTGATGCCGCGGTCAAAGGTGTTATTTCTTCCGATGTTCTTCAACACTTGGCTATGAACTGCGGTGGCCAGAGCGACGTTCGCGGAGTCATTGATGTTGCCATTGCGCGCATTGAGGTCGCTCGGTTTGAGTCCTGAACCGTAGTGCGCGACTCCTTGGGGCGAGAGCGTAAAGGTCTCGATGCCGCGCGCGCTGCGTCCACCAGAATTGAAGTGAATGCTGATGAAAATGGCAGCCTCTTTGAGAGAGTTGGCGATGTCGACCCGCTGTTGTAAGGTGAGGTAAACGTCGCTGCTGCGGGTAAGGATCACTCGGTAGCCTTTGGCGGTCAGTAGTTTTTGCACCTCCTGGGCCACGCGTAGGTTGTATGCTTTCTCCGTGTTGTAGGCATTGACCGCACCAGCATCCTTGCCTCCGTGTCCTGCATCAATTATGACGGTGCGGAAATTTCCAGCATTCAGAATATAATTGGGGCGCAGCACAGGATGGATGAGCTTAGTGAGATCGATGCGCGAGATTGCCGTTTTGGCGCCGCTCTCGATCACTGGATAGGTGAGTACAAACTTGATTCCATTGAGCGTTGATTCTTGATCACCGATGCGGAGCTTGAATATAAGATTCCCTCCTTCAAGCACGATCTGATTGCCGCTGCGTTTGTAGGTTTGGAAGTTGTAAAATTTCTTAATGCTATCGAGCGAAACGTAATCGCGACCACCAAACTGCATGATATCCCATTGGGCTTGTGCTACCGCGGCGAATCCGAAAAAAAGCGCCAGTGTAAGGAACTGGGTGAGTCTTTTCGTCAATGTGCTGAGATGAATCATGTCGTGGACTTTTTTTCAGAGTAGTGAAAGCATGAGTCGAAGGCAAACAAAAAATGGTTTATGAAAAGATGCTGAAAAATGTGGCTGTTCGATCTTGCAGGAAATCGTTCGGACGCACGACTTTGAGCTTGTCGCCGCTCATGGGAAAGGTTTTCTTTGCTTTACCCATTATGGCCGTTCCACAAAACATTATTGCTCTGGTTTACGACTACGATCAAACGCTGAGCCCGAAGTACATGCAAGATGATGTGCTTTTTCCGCAGTTTGGCATCGATCCAGTGCAATTTTGGAAAAAATGCAATTCCTTGGTGACGGAGCAAAAGTGGGACGGTGAGTTGGCCTACATGAAGTGCTTGCTCGATTATCTGGGCATGGACAATGTGACCAATGCGCGCTTGACCGAACTCGGCAAAGGCTTGTCGTTTTTTCCCGGACTGCCGGAAATTTTCACCGACTTGCCGAAAGTAAGCCTCACCGCAGAGCATGAGGCCGCAGGAATTAAGGTTGAGCATTACATCGTGTCGTCAGGCTTGAAGGCCTTGCTCGATGGCTCGCGCCTCGAACCGCATGTGAAGGCGATTTTTGGTTGTGAGTTTGGCGAAGATGGCGAGGGACGCATCAGCTTCCCGAAACGCACCATCTCCCATACCACCAAAACGCAGTTTCTTTTCCGCATCAACAAAGGCATGCTGCGCTACGATCAGGATGTGAATGATCACATGCCACCCGAGTTGCGGCCGATTCCATTTGAAAATATGGTGTATGTGGGCGATGGACCGACCGATGTGCCTTGCTTCACGGTGTTGAATCGCAACGGCGGTCAAGCGATCGCTGTTTACAATCCGAATGATGAGAGCGGCAAAAGTTTCCGCAAATGCTATCAACTCTGCACGCACGCGGGTCGGGTGAAGCACATCGCGCCCGCTGACTATCGCAAGGGCAGTCATTTGTGGTTGCTGATGAGCGAAATGGTCCGCGAGGTGGCCGATCGCATCTTGCGTCAGCGCTTCGAAGAGAGTGAGAATGGTCGTGTCGCGGCACCTACATTCTGAGTTCATCAATTTTAAAAATTTGTTAGAGTAAACGTCAATGGGACAAAACAAGCATTTTCATTTTGTAGGCATCTGCGGCACTGCGATGGGAGCCGTGGCATCGGGCATGAAGGCCCGTGGTTATGTGGTGACGGGGAGCGATAGCAATGTCTATCCACCAATGTCTACATTCCTCGAATCTCAGGGCATTCCACTTACCGAGGGCTATCGGGCCTCGAACATTCCCGCTGACGCCGATGTCATCGTGATCGGCAATGCCATCAGTCGCGGCAACGAAGAAGCCGAAGCGACTCTGGAGCGCAAATTGCTCTACGTTTCTCTGCCCGAGGTGCTCAAGGAGCATTTTCTGCGTGGCAAGCGGAACTTTGTGGTGAGCGGCACTCATGGCAAAACCACCACCTCCTCGATGTTGGCGTGGTTGTTGAAAAATGCCGACCGCAATCCGAGCTACATGATTGGTGGACTGCCGAAAAATCTCGGTGGCGGAGCGGTTTTTACGGACTCTGATCTCACCGTGCTCGAAGGCGACGAATACGACACGGCGTTTTTCGACAAGCGCTCGAAGTTTCTTCACTACTTGCCCGAATGCGTGGTGATCAACAACATCGAGTTCGATCATGCCGACATTTACAACAACGTCGATGAGATCAAACTCAGCTTCCGTCGTTTGCTCAACGTCGTCCCACGCAATGGCATTGCGTTTGTCAACGGCGATGATGCGAACTCGCTCGATGTAGCATCAAAGGCTCCATGCCCCGTGAAAAAAGTCGGCATGAGCGAGGACTGCGATCTGCGCATCTGCGATGTGGTGTATCACGAAGAGGGTAGCACATTTACGCTCGATGGCGAAAATTACTCGATCTCGATGGTCGGCGAATTCAATGTGCGCAATGCCGCAATGGCCGTGAGTGCCGCGCGATTTGCAGGCCTTAGTGCCGATGAAGCACGCGATGGATTGCTCAGCTTCGAGGGCGTGGCCCGTCGTCAGGAACTGAAAGGCGAAGTCAATGGCATTAAGGTCGTTGATGACTTTGCGCATCACCCGACTGCCATCAAGCTAGCCATTGCCGCTTTGCGCCAACGCTACTCAGGTGCGCGCTTGTGGGTCCTTTTCGAACCTCGCTCGAATACGACCAAGCGCAGTGTTTTCCAAAAAGAACTCGCCGAGTCTCTGGCCCTAGCCGATTTGGCTGTGGTCGCTGCCATTTCCGATCTCCACAAAGTGCCCGAAGCCGAGCGGCTCAATCCCGACCGCCTAGCACAAGACATCAAAGACTTCGGCGGCACCGGATGGTATCTTCCCGGAGTGCCGGAAATCGTCGATCTCGTCGTCGAAAAAGCACAACCTGGTGACGTCTTAGCGGTCCTCAGCAATGGCGGCTTCGGGGGCATTCATCAGAAATTGCTTGATCGCCTCGCGAAGTGAGCGAAAGGGCTGTGATCCGATCAATTTCAAACATGTGACCCCATTCACCCCATTCAAGGAGTCCCATTCACTAATAGTAAACGCCTTGGTGATTGCACACCAAGGCGTTTGGTTTTGATATGAAATCAAAAGTAATTAACTAGGATGATTACTTTAAAATTGTAATCGGCATATTAGGTTTATTCCATGGCATTTTGATACCAAAGCCACCATTGTAGTACAATCGGTCATAAATTCCTGCAGGATAAAGTTTTTTCATCAAGAAACCATCATCAAAAGAGAACTAAATAGATGCAGACAGAGCTTTTGCGGGTGGTTTTGAAATCATCGACCCCGGCATGAGTGTATTAGCGGCTCATTAAGTCATTCCAACCGCAGCGACAACCGCAGCTAACGTACCTAGTTTGGAGGATAGATTAAACATATTACACGCAAGGACTACCTCAGGGCTATCAATTGGCTCTCAACATTCGACGGAATAGCTGAGCGATCGACAATTCTTAATGTCTTACCGTTCTCACTCGTAACGGATGCAATCGATGTCAGCGAGGTGTTAACATTTTCGGGAAGCTTCCACATAGCTCCAGTCGCCGGATCAACAATCAGCATGCCAATTAGACCGCCAAACAGGATGTTTCCAAAATACCAACCATCAATGTCAGCTGTTAGGGGAACGGTTAGTGTTGGTGCCCCCTTCTTTGTAAATTCGACTTGATATTTTGCCGGTGTAAAGTAACCCTCTGAAGCAGAGAGAGTCACCATCGATGGGGTTACACCTTGATGAATTACCATGCCGTTCTTTTTAACTAGTACTTTGCATCCAGCAGGGTTGCTGGTAAAAGATACTGGATATTCCGACTTGGAAACAATGGATGCACAGCTAGTCATTAGGAATGCTAATGCAGTAATAATGGACATTTTCATTTTCATATTATATCGTGGTAATGTTATATTGGAATTGTTGCCTCTACGTTATTATAGTCTTGTTAAATAACGTCGACGATTAATCCAATCATCGAGACCATAAACCGTCAATAAAAAACACGAATATCTTGTTAGGTTGATCAAAATATGAATAAATATGTCTTTGGGAGTGATTATTTTTATACTAATTATTTTTTTATGACCGTTTAACCCGAAATCCGAAGTTGAATCGATGTTGAATTAAGCAGCGCAGTGGTTTTTGCCAGTTTTGCCGCCTGTTTGTTCATTTTCGGGTGGCTCTGGTGGCAACTTCGGCGAAGTTGCTCTAGGCCATTGTAAAATGTTGTCTAGCAAGG
>CANHKJ010000057.1 GCA_947460915.1 Verrucomicrobiia bacterium | reverse complement strand
TGGATGATATGGGATTTTCAGACATCGCACCGTATGGCGGCGAGATCGACACTCCGAATTTGGCTCGACTTGCCCAAGAAGGTTTGCGTTTTACGCAGTTTTATAATTCCGCGCGCTGCTGTCCCACACGGGCAAGCTTAATGACGGGTCTGCATCCACATCAGGTGGGGATTGGTCACATGACTACTGAGGGTGGAGCTGGCATGAATCCGAACTTGCCTGCGGCCTATCAGGGAAATCTCAATGACTCTTGCGTCACCTTAGCGCAGGTCGCGAAGTCGGCTGGCTATGCGACCTTCATGGCGGGAAAATGGCATCTCTCAGGAAAAGATCCTGTGGACTGGCCGCTTCAACGAGGCTTTGATCGCTACTATGGTTGCCTACACGGGGCAACCCATTATTTTACGCCCTATGGTGAACGCATCATGTATGCGGGGAATCAACCAGATCCGCAGCCTAAGTCGACCTCAGATCGACCATTTTACACAACCGACGCCTTTGCGGATCACGCCATTTCATTTCTTCGGGAGCACCAAGCGAGCGAGCGCAAAAAGGATCCGTTTTTCTTATATCTCGCATTTACGGCACCGCATTGGCCTCTTCACGCTCATGAGGAAGAGCTAAAAAAATATCGTGGCCGATACCAAATGGGTTGGGATCGTTTGCGTAGCGAAAGATACCAGCGTCAGCTCGCCACGGGGCTGATCCCTGATTCGTGGCCGCTTACCGCCCGCGATCCTTCCGTTCCTGAATGGGATTCGTTAGATGCGGCGACGCAGGATGCCTGTGAGCATCGCATGGCGGCGTATGCGGCAATGATTGATCGAATCGATCAGAAGCTGGGCGACTTGATTGCTGCCGTGAAAGCCAGCGGACAATGGGAGAATACTTTATTCATGTTTATGGCTGACAATGGGGCTTGTGCCGAAGGCTCAACGCTCGGCCTCGGTGACCCAATCAAGGAGCGCAGAGCTGGCGTGCCCTTGATGGATATCAGCTATGGAACATGTTGGGCCAATGCCTCTAATACACCGTATCGGCGCTACAAGCATTTCACACATGAGGGCGGGGCTAATACTCCCTTCATCGCGCACTGGCCGCAACGCATTCAAGCAGGCCGTGATTGGTATCGGTCACCCGCACAACTGATCGACATCATGGCTACCGTAGTCGAGGTAACAGGCGCAACATATCCGACAGAACGTGGAACGCATCAGATTTTGCCTATGGAGGGCATCTCACTGCTTCCTGCATTTGATGGAAAATTGTTAGAACGAGGCAAGCCGATTTTTCTTGAGCATGAGGGAAATGCCTCGGTGCGCGATGGCGACTGGAAATTGGTGGGTGCGGGAGTCTCGCCCGCTGGCGGTCTCCAAAAAAAGCACTGGGAACTCTATCAACTACGTGACGATGGCACGGAAATGCGCGACCTAGCAGCGACGCATCCAGACAAAGTGAAAATGCTCTCCCAACAATGGCAAGACTGGGCCAAACGCGTAGGAGTATTTCCGAAAAAACCGCAAAAGCGTAAGAAATGAATCGCCTGCTTTCCTGCTGTGGCTGTGATGAGCACCCGAGCATTGGCGGGACAACATTGTTTTCTGCGATGGGCGCATCCTTGATCAGCGGATGTCCACTTTGATGTTTCGTGTGTTTCATCAATCGAAAGAATGCCATCTCCACGTTTCGTGTTTGCCAAGCCAGCATCATGCTTCTATGATCAACGGCACAGAATCCACTCATGAGCTCACTTTTTCTCACCCATTGCCAGATCGCTAGCGAACACTCGCCTACTCTCACTCCCGCTCATGTGCTGGTGGAAAATGGGCACATTACTGCCATCGGCCCGGATCTCGTAAAGCCCGAGCAAGTGCGTGAAATCGATGCCCGTGGACGCATTTTGATGCCAGCGATGTTTGATGCACACGTGCATTTTCGTGAGCCCGGATTTGAAGCGAAAGAAAATATCGCCAGCGGAGCCGAAGCTGCGATCAATGGCGGCGTCACTGGTGTGGTTATGATGCCAAATACTTCCCCCGCGCTGGATAACCCTGCCACCATTCGCACAGTGCTTGATGCGGGTCGCCAAACTCCCATCACCGTGCTCACCAGTGGTTGCATCACCAAGGGCCGCCATGGCAAAGAACTCGCGGCGATTGATGGCATGCGCAATCTCGGAGTCAAGATGCTCACTGATGATGGAGACAGCGTGGATGATCCTGCAGTGTTGTATCGGGCCATGCTCTACACCAAAGACATGGGCATGTTTTACGCTAGTCACTGCGAGGTGCCGTCTCTCGCCGGGCCACGGGCACTGACCGAAGGGCCCACGGCATTCCGCCTCGGCATCAAAGGATCACCGCCATGCGCAGAGGAAATCATCATTGATCGTGACATCCGCATCGCCCACGCCGCAGGCGCGCACATTCACATTCAACATGTTTCCTCAGCCCTGGGCATGGAAACGATTCGCTGGTGGAAGGAACGCGGCGATGTGAAAGTCACCGCCGAGGTAGCGCCTCACCACCTGATGTTTAGCGAGGATGACATTGGTGACTTTGATACCAACTACAAGATGAATCCCCCACTCCGCACCAAGCGTGACAATGCCTTGTTGCTAGAAGGATTAAAACAAGGTGTATTTGATCTCATCGCCACGGATCACGCACCACACACCGCTTTTGAGAAGTCTCAAGACTTCGTGAGCGCGCCCAATGGCATCACCGGTCTGGAAACGGCTTTGATCAGCTTGTATCACTACTATGTTCGTAGTAATGAGTTCGGCTGGGATTTGGTGGTCAAGCGTTACTCCGCCGAACCACGACGCTTCATGGGCTTGGATGCAGTATCGATCGCTGTGGGCCAGCCTGCTGAGTTCCTCTTGTTCGATCCCGAAGGCAGTACGACTTTCACCAAAGACTACATGCGCTCGCGCAGCCAAAACACACCATTCATCGATAAAACCTTGCATGGGAGCATTGATCTGGTGGTCAAAGATGGCGTTGTGCTGTTAGAAAGATGAAGTGATCCTGCGAGGCGGATTGATCACTTGATCCACACAATCAATCACGAAGATTTCCTTGCACTCAAGGTGCCATTAGCCGCCGTTGGAAAATCCAAATCGAAGGAAACTGGGAACACGCGCGTAACTTTGGCCCTCAGGGGTGGTAGTGAGCCCACCGCGGATCACTTGAACTTCAGCACCGATTCCGACGCGATTGTAGAGATCAACGACGTCGGAAGATGACATGCGGATGCAACCGTAAGAGGCAGGCGTGCCTAAGCGCCATTCTTCGGGCGTGCCGTGAATGTAAACGCAGCGACGGTAGGTATTGCGGTTGTGGCTTTCCTTGCCGTAAAGCCACATGATGCGCGAAACAATCGGATCACGACCAGGGGCATTCGGTTTGAGAACTTCGCCAGTGGGACGCCGCGATTTGAAAACCATCCCCTTTGGAGCACAGTCGCCAATTTTTTTGGCGATACCCAGTTTTCCGAGCGGCGTGCGATTGGTGCCTGATCCGCTGCCAAGACCAAATTTGGATGTAGAAACCTTGTAGGCCTTTACGGGGCGACCGTCGCTCGTGAGCAATAATTTCTGATCACGCACCGAGACGATCATCTTGGATCGCGAGTCGATGGAGGGACTGCATTGACACAGAAGCAGTGCCGATGCCAGAGAGAAGAAGGAAATAATACTGCGTTGGAAAAGCGGTGTAAAAGACTTCATCACGGATCAAGAGTGTTGACGGTGGCCGCTTCTTCAGCAGCCTTCACAGGTCGTGAAGGCTGCATTCGGGCCAAAGAAGACAATGAAGTATAGAAAAATCCGATCGGGAAAGGAAGCAAAAGAATCGCGGAAGAATATTTTTTGTCAACGGCAGCTTCGATCACTACATAGAGGAAGAAACAGCCGAACAGAAATTCGATCACAGGGGTGAGAGTTTTGATCGCTTTATAACTGCTTTTTTTCCAATCGGTGCGCGGTTTTTGGTCTATGCCATATTTTGGCGTGCGTACGAAAGCGGACTGATGATTGAAAATCGCTTCGATCACGGCCTTGGCGTTATTGACCGACATTCCGATGCCGAGAGCAAGAAGCAGAGGCAAGTAAGGAATTTCTTTCCACCATGTGCCTGGGCGCAGGGCTTTTTGTGAGGTGAGGTAGAAGGCGACGATCGAAACCGTGGTAAAGAAGAAAATCGAACCGTTGAGTAGGTAGAACTGGAATTGGCTCAGCTCCACTTTCGAGTGAAGGTTCGGATAAATCAAGAAGCACAAGCAGATCAGCGCGAGGTAGGCGAAGTTGGAAGTCAGGTGAGCGAAGGCTTCCATCTTGATCGCAAGAGAAACCTTGCTGCGAAGAATGGTGGGGAGGACTTTTTTGCAAACTTGGATGGAGCCTTTAGTCCAGCGGTGTTGTTGGCTCTTAAATCCGTCCATGTCGACGGGAAGTTCGGCAGGCGTCTCCACATCATTGAGGAAAACAAAACGCCAGCCTTTGAGTTGGGCGCGGTAGGAGAGGTCCATGTCCTCGGTGAGGGTATCGTGCTCCCAGCCGCCGGCATCAACGATGCAAGATTTTCTCCACATGCCTGCTGTGCCATTGAAGGTGAAGAATCGTCCGGAGCGATTGCGAGCGGTTTGTTCGAGCTCAAGGTGACCATCGAGGAACATCGCTTGTACGCGGGTGAGAACGTTGTAGGTGCGATTGAGGTGACCCCAGCGCGTCTGAATGAGGCCGACTTTTTCATCGGTAAAGTAGTGGATGGTTTTGAGCAGAACATCCGCGTGGGGCACGAAGTCAGCATCCAAGATGAACAGATACTCACCCTTAGCAAAAGGTGTGGCATTTTCCAAAGCACCGGCTTTGTAGCCTGTACGGTCATCGCGATGGATCATCTCAGCGTCAAAGCCCAAAGCGCGCAGGCGAGCGGCACCAGCTTCACAGATCGCCGTTGTCTCATCGGTGGAGTCATCGATGATTTGAATTTGCAGCTTGTCCTTCGGGTAGTCAAGTGCTGCTACACTATCGAGCAGGCGATCCACTACGTGCATTTCGTTGAAAACGGGAAGCTGAATGGTGATCAGCGGTAGCTCCTTGAACAATTCCTTGGGCTGGGGCTTATCGTTGCGGTGCTTCAGATACAAATAAACAATCGTCAAACGATGGAACCCATATCCCGACATGCCAATCAGAACTAATAAGTAGCAGATATACCAAAGCGGTGATGTAATGTCCATAGTGTTTGTGGGGTGAAGTTACGCAGCGGGCGACGATGATGTTTCAACACCAGTGAAATGTCATGCCGCGGTGTGCCTACGACACGCGGGCAAGAGAGACGACTCGTGCTGGCTTAGCCAAGGAAATGATCCGCGCGCTGTCAAGAAAAAAGAACGGAAATCGAACGCTCTGCGAACTGTTCATGAAGCCTGTATGATGCATTTCCTCCCAAAAAATACGGATCCTAGTCAAGAACCTTCTGATCCATAGGGGAGGATTCTGTGCGAATCAATGCCCAGCTTTTAGCGAGTAGAGCACAGACATTCGAATCGCGATGCCGTTTTCGACTTGTTGATTGATCAGTGAGAGTGGGTAGTCCATTACCGCATCACAAAGTTCCACGCCGCGATTGACGGGACCGGGGTGCATGATGTGAATGCCTTCGCCAGCAATGCGTTTGAGGCGGGCCTCGGTGATGCCGAAAACTTTGTGATACTCACGGAGACTCGGGAAATACTGAACGTCTTGGCGCTCCATTTGCACCCGCAGAAGATAGAGCGCACAGGGCTCCCAGCGCATCGCGGTTTCGTAGTCGGTGAAACATGTGACGCCTGCGGGAGGATATTGTGGCAATAGCGAGCCTGGAGCTAGCCATGCGACCTTGGCACCCAGGCGCAGGAAAATTTCCGTGGTCGAGCGGGCGACGCGGCTGTGCAGAATATCACCGATGATGAGGATTTTTTTGCCTTCGAGCTCGGGGTGAATTTCGCGCAACGTGAACGCATCGAGCAGTGCCTGAGTGGGATGGGCGTGTGCGCCGTCTCCGGCATTGATGACGCAGGCGTTGGTCATTTTTGCGATGGCAGCGGGCTGGCCAGAGCGGGGATGGCGCACGATGATGTAGTCGGTGCGCATCGCTTGAAGCGTCTCGATGGTTTCGCGTACGGACTCGCCCTTGGTGACCGAGGAGGAAGGAACATCAAAGTTCGTGACGTCGGCCGAAAGACGTTTGGCGGCGACTTCAAAGGACGAATGGGTGCGGGTGGATGGCTCATAGAACAGCATCAGCACCGATTTGCCCTTTAGGGCTGGGACTTTTTTCACCGAGCGGGTGAAAATTTCCTTAAACGGTGTGGCTTGATCGAGAAGAGAAATGATTTCCTCCCGTGTGAGTGAATGAATGTCGAGCAGATCCTTACGGAGCATGGTGGTTGGTGGTAAGAAGAATGACGAAGCTAGCGAGAATGAGGGCGATCCCAGCAAGGAAGGCCGCATGGTGGCGACCACGTGGTTTTTTCCAATAAATCAACAAACTGGCGAGCAAAAGCGCGCAGCATCCCGCAGCGGGCGCGTAGAATTTTTGCGGAGGAAAGGCGTTCCAATAGTGAAAAGTAAGATAAATCGAAGCAATGGCGATGGTGTAAAGCATGCCTGCAAGAATCGGATTGAGCGCCAGGCTGAGAATGTGTTGCACGGGCGGACGCGTATGAAACATGTCGCGTCGACGCATTTCCATGATTTCGTTTTCATCGTGCTTGCGCTGAGGAAGAGCGGCGCTTGGTGCTGACTGGCCAGCGGATATTTCGGAAGCGGCCTCTGGACGCAAGCCAGAGAAGGCATGTGTGGTGCCATGTTTTTGAGGTGGAGTTTTGCGCAACGCGGGTGCCGATGCCAGTTCGCGCGCAGGCGGAAGTTCTGCATTTTGGCCCGCAGTAGCTTGCGCGGATTGCGGAAACGCGGCAGCCTCAGGACGAAGTCCCTCGAAGCCGTGGAAGGTTCCGCGTTTTACGGGTGGAGTGTAACGTGGCGCCTCACTCGCCACTTCAGCTTCAACTACTTCCTGCTCAGGCTTTGTTGAAGTTGGTTGTTCTGAAGAAGTCAGCGGCAATTGTGGAAATTCCTGAGCGCGAAGAGCGGCCAGCTCTTCCGGCGTATGCTTGCGCTGTGGAATCAGACTCATGCGTGCGGGATCATTTCGACTTTGTCTTCGCCGTCGGTGCCTTCGAGAGAAACCAATACATGATCGAGACGCTCGGTGGCGAGAGAAATCCCCACAAAATCTGCCTGAATCGGCATTTCGCGATGACCCCGATCAATCAAGACCGCAAGTTCCACTTTGCCTGGACGTCCGTAATCGGACAGAGCATCGAGAGCCGCACGGATGGTGCGACCCGTGAAAAGCACATCGTCCACCAAAATCACCGTAGTGTCTTCGAGAGGGAAATCAACGTCACTGCCCTGAAGCTTGGGGTTCGTGTGCAGATGCTCAAAGTCGTCGCGATACAACGAAATATCCAACGTTCCGAACAGAATCTCACGATCATCCTCGGCTAACACATTGCATAAACGCTCCGCGACCTCATCGCCACGACTACGGATGCCAATGAGCGCCAAAGTCTCCGTCGCGGGATGCCGCTCGCGAATTTGCGCCGCGAGGCGATCAATGGCTTGGGCGATATCGTCTGCTTGTAGTGGAAATTGCATAGTGGTGGTGGGGTTGAGGCGAGAAAGTCGATTGCTTAGTCAAAATTTAAAATGCCGATGTCAGAACGGCGCTGCGATCCAGTAAACTGAATCTTTTCCGCTTGGCGATGAGCCATTTCTGCTGCGGCTTGGCGGGTTGTCGAAGTAGCCACGACAGCAAGCACACGTCCACCATGAGTCACCCACATGCCGTCCTTATGCAACTTCGTGCCTGCATGATACACGCGAGCACCAGCGACGTCATCGAGACCTGTGATCTGGTCGCCATTGCGAGTGATTTCGGGATACCCTGCCGCTGCCAAAATGACTGCAACACTCCAGCCATCCGAAAATTTCACCAAATCTGGAGCCAATACGCCACGCGCACCCTGCAAGCAAAACTCTGCTAAATTGCCACTTACAAGAGGCATCACCGCTTGGCATTCGGGATCACCAAAACGACAGTTGTATTCGATCACCTTCGGCCCCTGAGGAGTCAGCATCAGCCCGAAATACAAGAAACCGCGATAGGGCAGTCCCTCGGCATTCAACCCGCGAACTGTCGGCTCAACAATCGTTGTTTTGATGGTTTCAAGCAATGCGGCATCGATCAATTGACGACTCGCTACCGCGCCCATGCCACCAGTATTTGGTCCCAAATCACCGTCCAATGCGCGCTTGTAATCGCGAGCAGGTGTGAAAATTAGATATTGATCATCAATGATCGCCGCAAAAATGGATACCTCAGGGCCCGTCAGGCATTCCTCCACCAGCAATCGGCCCTCGCCGAAACGTTGCTTCACCAAGACCTCTTGCAAAAATGCCTGCGCGCTTGCCTCATCGGGACAAACAGCCACACCTTTTCCGGCAGCCAATCCATCGAATTTCAACACCGTCGGGTATTGACTATTGATCGCCGCAACGGCCTCATCCAACGAATCTACCACCGTCGCCATTCCCGTAGGAATCTGATGGCGAAGCAGGAAATTTTTCGCAAACTCCTTACTCGCCTCCAGCTGAGCCGACTGCTTGTGCGGTCCCCAACAAGGGATGCCGGCCTTTTCACAAAGATTCGCTAGACCCTCATCCTTCACCAAATAACTCTCCTCACCCGCCACACAGAGATCGATTTTCCGTTCTACCATCCAATCAATCAACTGCGGCAATGTCTTGGCCGGAACTGGTTTCGCGATCGAAAAAATCGCATCACTTCCCGGAAAACAAAACACCTGCGGCTGCGATGGCGATTCCGCCAAGGCACGCACCAATGCATGTTCCCGTCCACCCTTTCCTACCACTAAAACCTTCATAGTCGCGGAGCTTATCGATCATAATCCGCCCCGACACAATCACAAACTGAGGAGAAATGTCGTAATGCCAAGAAAATCTCCTCCTCTCCTCTCATCCTCCATTGGCAACGTCAAGTGAATGGTGAACTGCGTGAGGATGCCGCTTTGTGGACAGCCCGTTGATTGATTTCATTTGTCTAGCCGTCGCGAATCTGCATGCTGGAAGGCGTGACACGTGAAGAATTAATCGAAAAAATCCGCAAAGTGGAAGCACTCTACCTTGCCACAAACTCCGCAGGGGAAGCCAATGCCGCTTACACAGCACTGCAGCGACTGCGTGATCAACTCGCCAAATCCCCAGAACCGTTAGAAGAATTTCAGCTCAGCCTAGCCGATCCGTGGAAACGCCAGTTGTTTTTGGCCTTGGCACGCCGTCATGGTTACAAACCCTTTCGCCGCTACCGGCAGAGGTATTCCTCCGTGATGATCAAAATCGCGCCAAAGTACATGAACCAAATCTTGTGGCCCGAATTCCAAGAATTATCCCGCTTGTTGGATGGGTATTTATCCGAGGCCACACAAGACATCATCACCCGAGCCGTCCACAAAGACATATCCGAAGCAGAAGAAACACCGAATCTGGGCATGTAGGAAACTTAGCAATCGATCAATTCGTAACCCAATTCTCGATAGACCTTCATTCTCTTGGAAAGCATGCTGGAGGTAACAGGGATGTCGTCTTCTGCGTAATCGTAGATCCGGCATTCGGTTTTTCCTAGCATGGGGCGATGGATGCGTCCTGCGTATTGAACGAGGCGACCACGGAAGGATACGGGAAATGTTAGAAAAACCGTATCGAGAATGGGTAAATCAAATCCCTCACCTAACAACGCTGAGGTGGCGAAGAGGGTGAATGGGGCTCCGCTTTCGGCACAGGCTTCGATATGTTGCATTTCCGCCTTACGAGCTTTCGCGGAAAGTGAGCCGACAAGATAGAAAATGTTGTGATCCGAATCAGGCAACGTAGCTCGCAATAGATCTTGTAAAATTTGCAGATGCTCTTTGCGATCACTGAGAACAGTCGAATGGCGATGATCCCGAATTGCTTGCACAATGTCAGCGAGGATAAGCTTGTTGCGTTCTTCATGGTGAGCAATCAGCTCCCATAATTCATGAAGTGGCATCATACGTTCCGTCTCACGATTCAGGCTGATATGACGCAGGTAAAGATTTCGCTTTAAGCCCTCACATCGATCCATTTCCATGCGATGACGAATCGGGCCACATTGCAGATATAGGAGTTTTTGCATTCCGTCTTTACGCACTGGCGTAGCACTAAGTCCTAAAATGAATCGGCATGTGCACTCTTTCATCACCGCTTCAAAACTGACCGCTGGCACGTGATGACACTCATCAATCACAACCTGATCATATCCTTCAAACAAAGTGCTCGGAGCAGGATGCCTAAGAAAACTCTGAATTATGACGACCTTGATAAATGCATCATGCTTATCTGCGTTCAAAAAATCTCTCAGACGCTTTTGCCACTGTTCAAGTAATGGTTTGCGATGAACCAAAACCAAAGTTCGCACTTGGCGCTTGGCGATCAATGCGCACGCCATAACCGTTTTGCCAGCACCAGGAGGAGCCAAGAGAACTGCGTGCTCATGAGGAACAGCGGCTTCAACAGCAATGGTTTGAGCCATTGTGAGTTCGCCATGAAATGTGAGCGTAATCGGCGAATTTTGCGAACGCAGATCTTCGATTTCAAGCTTGCCGCCAGCTTCTCGAAATAACGATTTCGCAGATGCTACACAGGTTCGAGGCAAAACAATTTGCTCTTTCTGCAACTCACCTGCAAAAATGAAACGCGGTACCTCATATGTCGGCAAACGCATGGCTTGTTTTTGAAAAAAGATCGGATTGGGAAACATGGCCAAACGCTTGAGCGCCGCGATCAGTGGTCGGGGTAAATTCGTAACACCGATGTTAAGTTGGGCCGCAAGTACAGCTTTGGTCCTTCCAACTGCGAGACTTTTCGTCAGCTTCCCCGCAATCTGATCAAGGGTTTTATCCTCAAACGTTTTCTGTTCTATTTGATCATTTTCTAGATGCTCTTGGTGAACACTGCCAATGATTTGATCCAACTTGGTCGGGGAAACCTTTTCCACTTGTGCCAGAAATTCCCATTGATCGGGATACGCAATCATGTCTTCATCGACAAAGACGGAATTGCTTTTTTTGCGAGCCACTTCTTGAAGCGGCAGCGCGATGAGATTACCAAATCCACCTGAAGGGAGTTTATCTTGATTCGGAAAAAATCGATCATAGGACTTCATATCGAGAAATGGATTCTCTGCCAGTGATCGTGACAGAATCAGGGTCCCTATCTTTCTGGCAATTGCAGCGGGCACAGGCTCTGTAAAAAATATCCACGCGTGGCCACCATTTCCCGAGCGACTGCGTTCCATCGCTACTTCGATTCCCATTTCTTCTGCTGCTTTCCGAAAGGCGAGAATATCGCGCTGCCATTCTCCTTCATCGAAGTCTGCCGCAAGAAAAATGCACTTGTGATCTTCACGGATTGCATAAGTGCCAATAATGCTCTTTCCAGTAAGATGATTGCGCACAGCAACTTCATCCAGCGGGGGAAATGCCTGATGCATGCACATGGAACACTTAATGCGTGGCTTTTCACAGACCAATCGCGACCATTCGTTCGCACAGACGGGGGAATATCCCTTGCGTCCATCTCTTTCATTTTCCCAAAAGCGTGGATAGACATCTAGTCGGCATGCAAACAATGAGTGGAAAATCTCGATTTTTTCGGATGGCGAGTATGTTTGCTTATTCTGTTTGCTTTCGATAAGGAGACAACGTTGTTCTTCCAAAAGTTCTAACCGCCGAAGTTCCAGTGCATTTAGTTCCTGATGGATTTCGGCTAGGCGATTCATAAATCGAAAAACTCACCTAATGTTTTGTAAAACACTTGGAAGCTATGTGATTTGTTTCTGTCAGGTATGAGATATGGAGCAATTTTTCGCGCCCTTAATTCTTTTGTTCGATCTCCAGTGATTTTCGACAATTCGTCAGATGCGTTTGTTAGTCTATCAGGATTTAGAAACTTTGCTTTCTGTGATTCGATTCGCCGACAATAAGATTTCTCGATGGCCTGAGCATCACCAATCAACCAGCTCTCCAATTCTTGGCAGACGATTCGTACCTTGTAAGGCTTGTCACCTGCTTGTGCAGCTAATGAAGATAAATGTTTTTTCAAATCACGGCAATTGCCCCCGTCCGCGTCCCGTAAGATAATAAACTTAGGCGTGCCGTATGACCATGTTTTCATTTTATGCACAATATTTCTCTCCAAATCGCTTTTGCCAGAATATTTGAAAATGAACCAATCGAGGCCTTTAACTTTTGATTGAAAGTAGCGGTTGATTAGCGATTCAAGTATCGCTTTCATCGATGGTTCTTCACATAAAATTACGATTATGGCACTTTGCTCGCTATGCGCTTACCGATTCCTTCAAACTCACCTTGCTGCCACAAGTAACCTGCTTGATCTCCGTGTTTCATCGAGTTTGCGACGAGTGGATCATCTTTGACACGATGAATCTTCGTAACTCCCTGTTCTTTTTCTAACACAAACAACGATTCGAGCGGCACTGCATTCAAAAAATCAGGCGAATGTGTGGATATAAAAACCTGACCACCTCGGCCAGCATACTCGATAAATTCTTCAGCGAGTAAACTCATGAGCTCTGGATAGAGTTGATTTTCCGGCTCTTCGATACAGAGAATTTTATGTGGCTTGGGATCATGCAGCACCAAAAGATACGCGAACATTTTCACTGTGCCATCGGAGACATTTTTATCAAAAAATGGATCAATGAATGCGCCATCGCGATAGCGAATCACTAATGAGCCGTCCTCCATCGTTTTCGCTTCGATATCGGTGACACCTGGAACACGGTCACGCATTTTTTGTTTTACGATTTCGAAAATTTCAGGATGATCTTCATACATTCTAAGCGCAACGGACGGCAGATTGTCGCCACTGGTAGATACATGGGTCCCAGTTTCTGGCATTTTTGGTCCCCTAGCGCTGCTGATATGAATGTCAGATATATGCCAATTTTCGATTAGTTCACGAAATGCTTTTGCAGCCTTGAAGCGTTCGAATTGACCTAAGCCTTTGATGGCTAGAATATCTGGAGAACTGAGCGCCTGATCTTCACGTTCGAGTTCTTCATCTTTTTTACTGAAGTCTTCTTCATTGCTGACTGCTGTGCCTTTTCCATTTTCGAAATCAATAAAATGAAAAGGCGAACCATATCGGCCACGTTTGTAGCGCAAAATTTCTTGTTTCACCACCGGCTTGTTTCCCGCTAGTCCAATTTTCAGTAGATATGTAACGAGACGGTTTTTTCCCGCAATATTGAGACGAAATTGGATTTCAATAGTGATGCACTCTTGTTCTGCATTTTTCCCACGGGTAAGTACTTCTTTAAACCCCAATAAGCCACCTTCTTGCCGTAGCGCGATAGAAACATTGCTTTGAAGACATTCTTGAAGAAAAGCAAAAACTCGGAAAAGCGTGGTTTTACCGACTCCGTTTTTTCCTACAAATACAGAGACCGCAGGAACGTTATCGAGAGTAACGTCCTGCAGAGCTTTGAAGTTGTGAATGTTGACTTTTTCTATGAGCATTTTACTCGTCCTCGTTAGCGATCTCTTCGTTAGGGAGATCTTCGGCGGATGGTGGGGCGGATTCTAGTGCGGGGTCTGACTCGCTGTCGCCGCTGTCGCCGTTGTCCTCACCGTCGGGGATGACTTTGGAGATATCTTGCAGGGATTCGCCTTCTTTCATGGAAAGGAGTTTCACGCCCTGGGCATTGCGGCCGGTTTCGCGGATGGTGTTGACTTTGATGCGGATGCTGAGACCGGTGT
>CANHKJ010000056.1 GCA_947460915.1 Verrucomicrobiia bacterium | reverse complement strand
GAGCATGTGATTGAGAATGCGAAGATCGATGCCAAGGTCGGCAGTGATCCGCGCAAGGCGAAAAAACTCGTCAAGAAAAAGCCACCCGAGGGCTTTGTGGGTTGGAGCGAGGAAACATTTCTCAAGCTCCAAACCATGGCCCCCGAGGCCCTCAGTTCACGCTTCGATGTATCGCACGGTATGCTACTGCAAGTCTTCCAGCGACCCGGCGACTCGTGTCGGGACCTGCGGCGACTGATCGATGAAAGCCACGAGGGACCCTCGCAGAAAAACAAACACCGCAAGCGTGCTTGGCAGCTGTTTCGTTCCTTGGTCGAGCGACAAATTCTTTCGATCATCCCTACTTCCCAGCGCGATACCAGCGGCGCCAAGCTCCGCGTCAACATTGAGCTCCAAGAAGACTTTTCACTCAACTACACGCTCTCGCTCTACCTCATCGATACCATCGCCTTGATCGATCCGGCTTCGCCGAACTTCGCGCTCGATGTTTTGACTCTCTGCGAATCGATTCTCGAAAACCCCGACATCATTCTTCGCCGTCAGCTCGATCGCGTGAAGAACGAAGCCATGACCGCCATGAAAAACGAAGGCATCGAGTATAACGAACGAATTTCGCGACTCGAAGAGTTAGAGTATCCCAAACCCTGCCGCGATTTCATTTACAACACCTTCAATCAATTCGCCGCCTTACATCCTTGGGTCGGCCAGGAAAACATTCGGCCCAAAAGCATCGTGCGCGAGATGTTTGAAAACTTTCGCTCGTTTGCTGAATACATCAACGACTACGAGTTGCATCGCGCCGAGGGCGTGCTGTTGCGCCATCTTTCCAGTGTCTATAAAGTTCTCGCGCAAACGGTGCCCGAGCAGAGCAAAAACGAAAATTTGTTAGAGATCGAAGACTGGCTCGCCGGAGTCCTGCGTGGCACTGATTCCAGTTTGTTAGAAGAATGGGAGCGCCTGAAAAATCCCGAGTGGCAACCTCGCGAAGAAACGATCGTCGAGGTGCCCGACATCACTCGCAATAAGCGCGAGTTCACTGCCCTGATCCGCACGCAAATTTTCCGCTTCCTGCAACAACTCAGCTTTGAGCAATACCACGCCGCCCTCGCCACAGTGCAGCACGATGGCTGGACGCCCGAGTCTCTCGCCAGTGCCTTCGATCCCTACTTTGACGAACACCAAGGCATCCGCCTTGATAATGAGGCTCGCAACGGTCGCCATACCTACGTAGAACCCTCCGCGGATGGTCAATTCTGGAAAGTCAGCCAAGTCCTCGTCGATGCCGACGACCTCAACGACTGGCAGGCTATTTTCCTAGTCGACTTATCCAGAGCCCGCGAAGAAGACAAACCTACCCTATTAATTTTTTCGTTAGGTCCAGTGGCGGATTGAGGATTCGTATTCAATTATGAATGTATTTTTCTCGGTTGATCTAACCATCCATCTGATCCTGAAGCGCATCGTTACTGCGCTTGGGTTCTGAAATTTTCTGGAAGATGTACACAAAAAAATACCGCAGCGGGCTGCGGTATTTGAGAGAATATAGCTGATGCCAGAGCGGATTAGGCTTTGGCGTCGGGCATTTCTCGGCGAGTGAGAACTTTGTCCACGAGGCCGTAGGTGACGGAGTCCTCGGCAGACATGTAGTTGTCGCGATCGGAGTCGTGTTCGATTTGCTCGACGGTCTTGCCTGTGTGATGGGCGAGGATGCCGTTGAGGCGTTTTTTCAGGTTGAACATGAAGCCGATGGTGCGTTCGACGTCTGAGGCGGTGCCGCTGGCGCCACCGGAGACTTGGTGGATCATCACATGGGAGTTCGGTAAGCAAAAGCGTTTGCCTTTGGTGCCTGCGGTGAGCAGAACGGAACCCATCGAGGCGCAAATGCCGATGCAATAGGTATTAACATCACAGGTCATGAACTGCATGGTGTCATAGATCGCTAAACCTGCGGTGACGGAGCCACCGGGAGAGTTGATGTAGATGTGAATGTCTTTTTTCGGATCCTGCATCTGCAGGAACAGAAGCTGGGCGATGACCGAATTAGCGACGTAGTCATCGATGCCGGTGCCGATGAAAATGATCCGGTCCTTGAGCAGACGGGAATAGATATCGAACGAGCGCTCGCCGCGGCCGTCGGACTCGACGACTACGGGCACATAGTAACTATTTTTCGGGGCGATGGATTGGGGAAATGAGTTCATGCGGATGGTGTAGCAGTTTCTTCGGCTGACTCCGTTACAGAAGCGTGTTCCAGCAAGAAATCAAGTGCTTTGTTGATCAGCAACGAATTGCGAACTCCTGGGATCTGGCCGTTACGTTGCAGGGACTTGATGAATTTGGATGGATCTTCTTTGCGCTTTTGGGCGATGCCAAGGAGGTGCTGCACGAGTTCATTGTCGTTGACGACGATGTTTTCTTTCTCGGCGATTTCTTGGAGGATGAAGTTGGTCTTGATGTTGGTCTTGGCCTGAGCAGCTGCGGTATCAAGCAGGGCTTCGCGTTGGCTGGTGATTTCCTCATCGTTCATGCCGGATTGAGCAGCGCTTTGCACGAGGGCATCGGCTTGATTTTGCGTCTCGGCCTGAAGCAGTGTTTCGGGGATTTCAAATTCCACGGCTTGATCGAAGTGAGCGATCATTTGATTGATCTTCATGTCGTCAATTTCCTTCTGCTTGTTGGTCTTCATGCCATCGGTGATGGCGGCTTTGAGGTCATCGATGGTTTTCTCGGGCCCCATGAGCTTGACGGCGAATTCGTCGTTGAGCTCAGGCAGCACTTGCGACTTGAGTTCCTTAATGGTGACGTGGAAGACGATGTCTTTTTGGCGAATGGCTTCGAGCGGGAAGTCTTCGGGGATGGTGATGGAAACATCTTTGGTGTCGCCGACGTTTAGGCCGACGAGTTGATCGGCGAAGCCGGGGAGGAAGGAATCATCCTGCATGCGCACCCAGAAGCCTTCACGACCGCCAAGGTAGCCAGCGGGACGACCGAGAGCTTGTTCGAGGGGCTCGCCATCGAGGGAAGAGGTGAAATCGATGACACAGAAGTCTTCGAGCGCAGCGCTGCGGCCTTCGATGTCGGTGAAGTCAGCAAAACGTTGACGCAAGCCATCGATTTGTGTGTTGAGGTCGTCCTCGGAAACTTCATTGGAAGGCACGGTAACGGCGATGCCTTTGTATTCGGGCAAGGTGATCTCTGGAGCCAAGGTCAAGACGGTATCGTAGCGGAAGCCGCCGTCTTGGGTGAAGCTAAGATTGTTAGGATTGCCGAAATCGAGCACCTTAAGGTTCTCTTTTTTCAGCGATTCTTGCAGGGACTGATTGATCAGGCGGGATTCGATCTCCTCCTTGATATCGTTCTGGAAGCGCTTTTCGATGACGGCTAGAGGAGCTTTACCGGGGCGGAAACCAGGGATTTTGGCTTGCTTAGCGTAGGAGGCAAGAATCTTGCTTTTTTCGGCATTGACGGTAGTGGAGGGAACCTCAACACGGAGAGTCGCGAGGCATTTTTCTTGGCGTTCGATGGTGATATTCATGAGGAAATGGTGTGCGTAGTGCGCTGGGGCGGGGAAAGTAGGAGAGAAAAAGTAGATTTGTCAAATGAAAAGGGAAAGACTGACTGAAGAGCTGGTGGAGAAGGCGTGGTGTGACAAAAAAACCGCGCAATGGTGTTTTGCGCGGTTTCTTAGGTTGTAGAAGAGGCGGAAGATTACTTCTTCTCGGCTGCTTTTTCCAATTCGTCGATTTTTGCGCGTGTCACGGGGCCTGTGATGGTGGCGTTGGCGGCGCGATATTTTTTCACGTCTTCGGCTGTAACAACGGAGGCGGTGTTACCGAAGGAGTTGCGCACATAGGTCATGACGCTTGCGAGTTTTTCATCATCGAGAGCTGCACCGAGGGGAGCCATCATTCCGAGGTAGTCTTGGGTTTCTTTCGCGATGCCATTGTGGATTACCAGAGCAAGTACGGCTGGATCGCCGGTGGCAATTTTGGATGCACCCAGAGCGGGTGCCATTTTTTTAGGACCAGCGGCAACGCCAGCACCATCCATGCCGTGGCAAGCAGCACAGGTCATATAAGCAGCTTTGCCAGCTTCCATAAGCTTGGCCTTGGCTGCATCGTCAGCAAAGGAAATGGCAGGAGTCAGAAGGAGAGAGGTAAGTAGTATCGCGTATTTCATGATGGTGGAGTGACTATTTAGTGTCGGGCGCAAAGTAGTCATAGTTGTTATTTTTGTCAACTTGGCAAAATGTCGCAGGGGAAATATTTCTGAGGCTTAGGATTGTGGTTCAGCGGTGAGCGCCTCAAAAACGGGGTGGGGGACGTAGCGGCGGACGATGTCTTCCCAGCCAGTGGGGCCGATGAGACCTTTGATCATCGAAGACGAGAGCTCTGCGATATCGCGCGGTGGCATGAGAAAAACCGTGTCGATCTCGGGCGCCATATCGGAGTTGATGTGGCGCATCACGCGTTCGTATTCGTAGTCGTGCGGGGACCGAATGCCGCGGAGGATGAAGTTGGCGTGCATGCGTTTGGCATAGTCGACCAAATAGCGGTTATCAAAATGGGCGATGGTGAGTCGTTCACAGGAGGCTGTGGAGGAGCGGAGGAACTCGATGCGTTGCTCGACGGAGAAGCTGTAGGATTTCTGAGGGTTGTTGCCGATGGCGACGATGAGGCGGTCGAAGAGTTCGAGGCCACGCTGGATCATCCAGAGGTGGCCATTGGTGGGTGGATCGAAAGATCCTGCGTAAACTGCGGTGCGCATGATGAGATGATACGATGGATCGGCAAGAGGTCAATCAAGAAGCGGTGGGAGTGAGATGTCCTAGCAAAAGGGAGAATTTTGCATCGACGCGGGCGGGTTGATGTGGTGGATTGGTGAAGCAGCATTGTTGCTTGGTAGGTCGAATATGTCGTCGGGAAATTTTGGTAACAATTTTGAAAAAAAGAATGCACCGCGTTGGTGTGAGACTGACGTGGTGATGACGGCGTTGGAGAAAAAGCACGATAGCGCACAGGTGAAAAATTTCCCTAAGATGTTTCGTCAGCTTTGCGCAGATTTGGCTTTGGCGAATCATCGCATGTACGAAACGAGGGTGGTCAATCGATTAAACGATGCGGTGATCCGTGGCTACAAGTTGTTGTATCGAGGTCGGCGCTCGGGGCTGGAGAGTATAGTTCGCTTTGCGGTGCAGACATTTCCGCAAACCATTCGCAAGGAGTGGCGTTTGTTCTGGCTGAGCAACGCATTTTTTTGGCTGCCATTTTTTGCGATGTTCGTCTCGGTGTGGGCTGATGTTGCATGGGTGCAGAGTGTGATTGGTCAGGATGGAATGAGCTCGATGGAGCAAATGTATGATGGTGATTCACAATCCCAGGTGCTGCATTTGCGTTCGGAATTTGGTTCAAATTTCATGATGTTTGCCCATTACATTCAGAACAATGTAGGAATTGACTTTCAGTTGTTTGCGGGTGGAGTGTTGGCGGGACTGGGGACGATATTTTTTCTTGTGGCGAATGGTGTGATGATTGGGGCTGCTGCGGGCTATGTGCAGTATGCGTGCAATCCGACATCGTTTTGGACCTTTGTGAGTGGGCACTCGTCGTTTGAGTTGTTGGGGATGTGTGTGGTGGGAATGGCAGGTTTGCGGATGGGCTTAGGCATCTTGAAGCCTGGTCGATTACCGCGGGCGCGAGCACTGCGGGAATCCACGGCAAAGGCCTTGCCGTTGCTTTACGGAGGAGCTGTGATGACGGCTCTTGCGGCGGTGGTGGAGGGATTTTGGTCGGCGCAGGATTTACCCCACAATTTGAAATATGGGGTGGGGATTTTCTTTTGGGTTTTGCATGCGGTTTATTTTCTCTACGCAGGCCGATCTGGGAGGAGTCATGGTGATCGTCATCAATCATCAGAGGAGGTGCTCGGATGAAATTGGAAGATGTTACCATGGAGATCCGGCCGCGCTCAGATTGGGAGGCGGTGGACGCGGGCTTAGCGATGGCGCGTCGCGATTTTTGGCGTAGTTGGGCGGCATGGTGGATGGCGGTGTGGCCGGTGTTATTGTTGATCTATCCACTGCGCGAGCAACCAGGTTGGTGGGCGGTAATCTTTTTTTGGTGGAAGCTGACCGGTTGCCGGATGGTGGTGTTTCAGTTAAGTCGAAAATTGTTTGGTGAGAATCCTCGGTGGTCGGCACTGTGGCGAGAGTCGATGCGGGCATGGACAAGGAGATTTGGATATCGGATGCTCTTAGCCAGATTCTCTCCTTGGAAATTGATGGCGATGGTGGTGGAAGATTTGGAGGGGCTTCGAGGCTCGAAATACCGGACACGCATGACGATGGTGACGCGGCGAGGTGAGGGAATGTGCATGTTTCTGACCGTCGCCTCGGCCTGTGCCGTGTTGTGGCTGGGCGCATGTTTGTTGGTTTTTGGCATTTTGTTTTTGCCACGTGGGATGGAGGAACAGTGGACGGAAGTGTTAGAGATGCAGGGTTTTTTTGTGCAGGCTGAGTATCATTGGTTGGTCGTGGCGGCCTTGGTGTTGGCGGCATCATGGGTGGATGTTTTCATCACTGCGGCAGGATTTGGTCTCTATGTCAATAGTCGAACCTGGGTAGAGGGGTGGGATGTGGAATTGGCATTCAAGCGTATGGCGAATCGCATCCGTGGTGTGGTAGGTGTTTTTTTGTTAGGACTTTTGATAGTGTTGACACCTCCTGTGCAGGCGCTTCATGAATCAGTCGATGGCTCGATTGTAGACAAAAGCAGTAAGGATTTTGAGGCTTATCACGAGAAATACAAGGAATCGAAGGAGAAGATCGAGGAAATTAAGAAGCACGAGGACTTCAAGGTCTACAAAGAGAAATACAAAGTGCCGAAGGCTAGCTCCTTGGCTAGTTCTGCGCCGATAGGCGGCTTGGCTGAAGTTTTTACAGCTCTGGGTTATGCGTTGCTGGGAATTTTACTTTTCATTTTGTTAGGGGCAATTGTTTGGTTGATCATGCGCGCGCGCACGCTGCGAGGCAGTAGTTCGGTGAATGTAGTGAGGGAAAAAGCCAGAGTGGTAATGGGGATGGAAGTGACCGCAGCATCGCTGCCAGATGATCTGATGAGTGTGGCGCGAGGTCTGTGGAGTGCTGGTGAAAATTTACAGGCGATGAGTTTGCTGTATCGAGGTGCGCTAGCTTGGTGGATCGATCGGGCGAGTGTGGACATTGTCGAATCCGATACGGAGGGAGACTGTATGAAACGTGTGGAAAAATCGGCAAGAGGCGACGTAGGGTATTTTCAGGATCTAACCGATTTGTGGATGAAAGCGGCCTACAACATGAACGTTCCGCTGGATGTGGAGTGGGATGAATTGTGTCGAAAATGGCCATATGCGGAAAGGAGAGGAGCATGAGTAAGCGATTGGTATTGCTATGGGTGTTCATGCTACTGTTTTCCGGTTGCCAAAATTATGTGGAGAAGGAGCGCGAGACGGGCTACAAAGGGAAAGCGCGAGTGAACCCTTTTCTGGCATTTGAGCGTTTTGTGGAAATGGAAACAGGGCAGCCCCTCGAAATGCGCGAGCGTTGGCAGGAGATGGATGAGGATGCTGCGCTGGTGATTTTACCGGCGACGATGTTGACATCGAAGGAGTATGTAAAGCAATTGAAAAGCTGGGTGGCTAGTGGCGGGCATGCAGTCTTCATCATTGATCATGCTGAAATGCGAGCGAATGAGTGGAGCGACTCCATGATCGACGTGGATGTGCCTGATGTGGTGCAGGGGCTATGCAGGGATGTGGGGATGACGCTGGATGAATCGGCTCAAGCGAATCAATTTCAGAAGCTGAAGCTTGGTGAAGAGGAATATCGAGTGAATCTTAGCTCATCATACCAGTTAGCGTATGATGGGGATTCGGAGCTACCGTTAGCGACCGCGGACTGGGGTGATGGGGCCGTGACATTTTTGGTGGATGGAAACTTGATGCGCAATCGCACGATCGATCAGGAACAGCACATCGAGGTGGTTGCGAGTTTGTTGGATATGAGTCGCGAAGGCAGGATGATTTTTATGCGTGGTGTCGGGATATCTTTTTTCGGCATGCTGTGGGAACGGGGGTGGATGGTAATCGAGGGTGTGGTAGTTTTGATGCTTTTTTGGCTGCTCCGTCACATGCCTCGGTTTGGTCCGCTGGATCATGATGCAGAGGATACTCAAATGCGTGCTTATGATCATCATTTGGAAATGATTGGGAATTTTCACTGGCGTTTGGATCGGGGGCGTAGCTTGTTGGAGCCATTGCGCATGGAGGCGCAGGAGTTGTGTCATCATTGGCAGATGAAAACGGGTCGGATTGATGAGGGATTGTTCGAGGTGATGGCGATGCAGACGAATCTATCGCTTGAGCAAGTGCAGCGGGCCATGACTGAATGGAAAATCAAGGATTCGCTGACATTTACTAACACAGTTGCAGATTTACAATTGATACGAAAGGCATTTAGATAATGGAACAAGATATGAGTGACGAAACAATGAATTCCGATGATTTGGTTGCCGCAGTGGCTCCGCCTCAGGCCGCGCATGCCACACAGATTTTCCAAGCGATGCGTGGTGAATTATGCAAGGTTTTTTTGGGGCAAGATGAGGTGGCTGGGCAGGTGCTAGCGGCGCTTTTAGCAGGGGGGCACGTTTTATTGGAGGGCAAGCCAGGATTGGGGAAAACGCATCTGGTTTTAGCCTTAGCGAAGACCTTTGGCGGTGCCTTTGGTCGTATTCAGTTTACACCTGATTTGATGCCGTCAGATGTTACGGGTTTTCGTCTCTACGACATGAAAAGTCAATCCTTTGAGTTGCGCAAAGGTCCGGTGTTTACCAATCTTTTGCTTGCTGATGAAATTAATCGTGCTCCCGCAAAAACACAGGCATCTTTGTTGGAGGTGATGCAGGAGCGTCAGGTAACGATTGATGGTGAAAGCATTGCTTTGGGCGCTCCATTCATGACATTGGCGACCCAAAATCCAGTAGAACATGAGGGGACCTATCCGCTGCCCGAAGCCCAGTTGGACCGCTTTCTAATGAAAATCCTTATTGACTATCCTGGTGTGCAGGAAGAAGCGCAGATCGTCGCGATGGCAGCGGGTATGCAGCAATCGGCTTCACTTGCTTCATTGCGTGTGGTATGCTCGGTGGATGATATCGTGCGCGCGCAAGAGCAAACGGCGCAAGTGCAAGCAGTGCCGGAAGTTGTGAATTACTGTGTGGCGCTGGTGCGAGCTACGCGCGAATCTCGCGCAGTCTCGTTAGGCGCGGGAACGCGTGGCGCGATTAGCTTGTTGCGTGTCGGAAAGGCATTGGCGATGATGCATGGTCGCAACTATGTTATTCCTGACGATATCAAAGCAGTTTCGCTGCCCGTGCTGCGCCATCGTGTGCAGTTAACCCCTGAGGTGGCGATCACAGGTCAAGAAATCGATGAATTTTTGCGTGGTATCATTGAATCGGTTCCCGCCCCGCGGATGCAAGCATGATAGTGCCGACAAATCGACTGATGTGGTGTATTTTGGCTTGGGCTCTGGCCTCAGTCTTAGCCGCATTTTTTCCTGTTGCTTTGACGCCATGGTTGATTTTAGGTGTCGTAATCTTGTGCTTGGCATTGATGGAAATCATTTTTTTGTTAGGATTGCGTGAGCCGATTGTCGATCGAACATTACCTGGGCGTTTTGCTCTTGGCGAAAAGGGAGAGGTCAAATTGAAGATCGTGAATCGATCGCGCTTTGATCTTTACTGGGAAATTTTCGATGGGATTCCGCAAGGAGCTGAAGCATTATCATTACCGTGGGAGGGATTGATCCCGCGAGGTAATCATGCCATCGTGCGCTATGATGTGGTGATCAAAGAGCGGGGGATTTGTGAATTTGGCAATCTTTTCCTGCGAGTCAGTGGGTTGTCACGTTTGTGGAAACGGAGTGTTGTGATTCCGATGCGGACAGAGGGTAAAGTCTATCCGAATTATGCTCCCGTGTTGCGATTGTCCTTGTTGGCAACAAAGAGTCGGCAAGAGCAGATGGGCATTGTGCGAAAATCGCGTGCGGGCAGTAGCAAAGACTTCCATCAATTGCGCGATTATCGGCAAGGCGACAGTCTCTCGCAGATCGATTGGAAATCGACATCGCGACGTCTGCAATTGATCAGCCGCGATTATCAAGAACAGCGCAATCAACAAATTGTTTTTTTGTTAGACAGTGGTCGTAGAATGCGTTCGATCGATGGTGATTTACCTCACTTTGATCATTGCTTGAATGCGTTGCTGTTGGTGGCATACGTGGCCTTGCGGCAGGGCGATCATGTTGCGGTGCAATCATTTGGAGGAACTGATCAATGGTTGGCTCCCGTGAGGGGGAATCATGCGGTGGCTACGATCTTGAATCATTTGTATGATGCTGAAACAACAACCTCGCCGAGCGATTTTTCGGAAGCTGTTGAAAAAGTTATGATGCGCAATCGACGTCGTGCTCTGGTGATTGTCATGACCAATCTTCGCGGCGAAGATAGTCACGAAATCATACCGGCCTTGCGCACCTTGCAATCACGGCATTTGGTTTTGTTAGCCAGCCTGCACGAGGGTGTCGTGCGCGATGCCTTAGAGAAACCTGTAGAAGATTTTGCGATGGCGTTGAAGCATGTAGCAGCGCGACAATACATGGATGAACGGCGTGAAGTGCTTGCCACCTTGGAAGCTCACGGCATCATGACGATGGATGTTACTGCGGATCAATTGGCGATTGGCTTGGCGAATCGCTATCTCGATATCAAGGCGGCTGGAAAACTCTAGTGCGTGGATTTTTTCATGTACTCACTCGACAACGCTATGGATCTCACCATCGCTAAGGCGGGTGATGAGTTTTTTTCCAGGGCTCACATCTTTTCGCGAGCGTATGACATTGCCGCTTTCATCAAAGGTAATCGAGTAACCACGTTGCAACGAAGACTCGGGACCGAGAGTCCGCAGTAGTGAATCAAGATGGGCCAGATGTTGCTGATGACTCTGGAGTTTTTGCATCATGATTTGTTGCAAGCGCTGGCGCAAATTTTGGCAGAGGTCTTGCTTGCGCTGAAGAATCAGTAGGGGGTGGAGCGCTCGATGAAGTGTTTTGAGCCGCTGGATTTGCTCATTACGCTTTTGCAGATTGCGTTGTGATGCGAATGCCAAGCGGTCACGTAAGGCATCCAAGCGCATGATTGGTTCGCGCAGAAGTCTCGCACCATTGCGCTGGAGCGGACCACGGCGCATGGAGTCGAGCAGCACTTGAAAATGGTTCAACTTAGCGTAAGTGTTTTGCTGCAATCTACGGCGCAAAGCTTGCAGGCGTGAGCTGAGTTCTTGTCCATCCGGCACGGCGATCTCCGCAGCGGCACTTGGTGTAGGGGCGCGCAAGTCCGCAACGAAATCGGCGATGGTAAAATCGATTTCATGGCCGACTGCCGAAATCAGCGGAATCGGGCAATCCGCGATGGCGCGGGCGACGATTTCCTCATTGAAACTCCACAAATCTTCAAGCGAACCACCACCGCGCCCGACGATCAAGAGATCGCAGCGAGGCACGGAAAATCGTTCGGGCTCCGAAAAAACACGGATGGCTGTGGCAATTTCGCGCTCCGATCCTCTGCCTTGCACGCGAACGGGAATCAGCACCGGACGCACCCACGGCGCGCGTCTGCCGATCACGTTCATGATGTCTTGGATCACCGCGCCTGTCTCTGAAGTTACAATGCCGATCGTTCGCGGAAAGCGCGGCAACGCTTGCTTGCGTGATTGATCGAATAAGCCTTCTTCCTGCAATTTGCGTTTGAGCGCCTCGAAGCGCGCTTGCAGATCACCTAGGCCAGCGGCTTCTGCACGCAAAACGATGATTTGCAAACTTCCACGTTGCTCGTAAATCGTTGCTTCAGCGAAAACCTTGACCTTGGCTCCGTCCTGCAAGGCTTGATGGCCCTCGCGTTTGCGCGCGCCAAACATCGCACACTGGATCTGCGCGTTGTCGTCCTTCAACGTGAAATACCAATGCCCACTGCCTTGCTTTTTCAAATTGCTGACCTCGCCTTCGACCCATACCTCGCCGACATCGATCTCGATCACATTTTTGATGCGTCGGAGCAATTGCGTGACAGAAAGTGTTTTGGCGGCAGGCACCCATCCAGCATGATGATTTCGCTCCGTGCAAGCAAGAGCAAATCCGGCGTTCCCGTTCAAATCCCCGCGCTTTGTGCTTGCGCAACATGCCTATCCTGAGGCATTGCTTCCCAACGCAACTATGAGTGAAAATGTGACCATCCAGGCCTTAGGCGAAATTTTTCAGCAATACCAGACCTTTGCGTTGATGAGTCACGTGCGTCCCGATGGAGATGCAATTGGCTCTGTACTCGGTCTCGGCCTTGCTCTGGAAGCGATGGGCAAAACGGTGCACTACTGGAATGAAGATGGTTTGCCGGACAATCTTTCCTTTTTGCCGCAATCGGAAAAAATCCAGCGTCCACCTGCGGAGCCGATTGCGATTGATGTCGCAATCGCTCTCGATACCGCCACGAAAGTTCGTCTCGGCGAAAGCAATCTTCACGCCGCATCACTCGCTCCATTGTGGATCAACATCGACCACCACATTTCCAATCCACGTTACGGCGACATGAATTATGTCGACGCCACAAGCCCTGCTACGGGGCAGATCGTTTACGAAATCATCCAGGATCTTGGCCTGCCTTTGACTGCTGGCTCACGCGATTCCATCTACGTTGCGGTTTCCACCGATACCGGATCATTTCAGTATGACTCCACCACCGCTAAAACCTACCGCATGGCAGCTGATCTTGTTGATCGCGGTTTGCTCGTTGGTGAGATCAATGCCAAAACCTACGACAATCATCCGTATCGACGCATCGAGCTGATGCGCGCGCTGCTCAATACGTTAGAGTTGAAAGCGGACGGGAAAATTGCGCATTGGGAAATGCTCGATGCCACACGTGAGCAGCTCGCTCTTCAGCCCGAAGACAGCGAAGGATTGATCGATATGATTCGGGCGATCCAAGGCGTGCAAGTCGCCGTGTTTTTTGAAGAATTGCCCGGAGGAAAAATTCGCGTCTCGATGCGTTCCAAAGATCGTAGCCTGAACGTTTGCGATGTCGCATCGATCTTCGGCGGCGGCGGTCACGCTCTCGCCGCAGGCATTCGCATGGCTGGGCCACTAGCTGATGCTAAACAAAAAGTGTTAGAAGCACTGCAACAAGCTCTCGATACCACAAAGCCATGAATCACTCACCACTTCCCGAAGGCCCAAGCGGCGTGCTCCTCATCGATAAGGCGCAGGATTTCACCTCCCATGATGTTGTGGCTGTGGCTCGTCGCGCACTCAATACGAAGAAAATCGGTCATTGCGGCACTCTCGATCCGATGGCGACAGGCTTGTTGATGCTCGTGGTCGGTCGTGCCACGAAAATCCAAGACCTGCTCATGAGCGAGGACAAGGAATACATGGGCACGATGACTTTGGGAAAAACCACCAGTTCACAGGACAAAGAGGGCGAAGTGCTCGAAGAACGTCCCGTCGGCGATTATGATGAAGCACAGATTCGTGCAGCATTCGATAGTTTGTTAGGTGATTTCGAACAATTGCCGCCGATGGTTTCTGCGATCAAAATCAATGGAGTGCCACTTTACAAAATGGCCCGCAAAGGACAAGAAGTGGAACGCAAGCGCCGTGCTGTGACAGTAAGTGGATACGACATCCATCGCATCGAGCTACCTGAAATCGACTTTACCGTGCGCTGCACCAAAGGCTTCTACGTTCGCACCTATGCAAATGACATTGGCGAAGCTCTCGGTTGTGGAGCACATCTTAGCGCATTGCGCCGTACTCGTTCGGGCAAGTTCACACTGGACCGCGCAGTGACCATTCCCGAACTCAAAACACTCGATCGAGACGACCTTTGCTCTCGCTTGATCAGTCTCGCGGAAATTTCTCTGATGCGGGGAGTTTGAAGCAGAGTATCAGCGAAAATCGGGAAAAGCCTCAGCGCTGTATGGTTTGGATCGTCCATCTTGATGGGCGTTGCATCCTGTATGATGCCTGTTTGCGAATGGGAATGATGAATGGAAATCATTGATTTACGTGTAGGTGAGGGGATTTGGCACAGTCGTTGCTTGAGTAAATGTTACTGTTTCGATCGATTCGTCATACTGGCGCTTAGAACGAGACAAATCCCAAATCTGATCGAAT
>CANHKJ010000055.1 GCA_947460915.1 Verrucomicrobiia bacterium | reverse complement strand
GTGACATTTCTGCTGCACTACCTCAGTCAACGCCGCGAACGCATGGCCGCCTTGCTAAAAATTCTCGCGCCCTTTTTGTCCGGAGTCGTTGCACAAATCATCGCCTCGCGCGGCATCGAGGTCAATGTGCCCTTCGTCATTCTCTCGTCGATTCTGGTTTTCATTCCTGGTCTCTCGCTCACCGTGGCGATGAGCGAAATTTCCGCACGCCAACTCGTCTCCGGCAGCTCTCGCTTGGTCGATGCAATCATGAATCTCTTACTGCTCCTCTTTGGTGCTGTGATGGGCGTATCGCTCGCCTCGCTGTTGTGGCCAAGCACCGCTCCGATCCTTGCATCAGGACTACTGCCCGCCTACAAAAACATCCCCGCTGTGCTCTTGCTCGCGTTTAGCCTGAACATCGCATTCGACATCCCGATGCGCAAGTGCATCTGGGGCATCATCGCCTGCGTGATTGCTTTTTTCACGGCGAAATTCTGCGGCGCCACCTTCGGGCTGATCGTTGGAATGTTTTTCGGGGCCCTCGCCGTGGGGCTCTACAGCAATCTTTTCGCCCGCATCGCGCGTGCTCCGTCGTCGGTTCTCTCGACACAAGGCATCATCCTGCTTGTCCCTGGCAGCACCACCTACATGCTACTGAATGAATGGGTCAGCGGCACGCAAATCATTGCCGGTACGCAATCGAGCAGCCAAGCGCTGATGATGTTTGTATCCCTCGTCGCCGGACTTCTCTTCGCCAATGCCTTGCTCCCGCCCGGAAAAAGTCTATAGTAGTTGCATGGACCTCGCCGATGCCATCGATCATTGTCTCAGCCTTCCCCATGCCATGGAGACCACGCCCTTCGGGCCAGACTCTTTGGTCTATAAAGTAGCGGGAAAAGTTTTTGCCATCACCTCACCCGATTCGTATCCGTCATTCATCAATTTGAAATGCGACCCTGATCGCGCGATCGAACTTCGCGAACAGTATGAGGACATCACTCCCGGCTATCACATGAACAAAAAACACTGGAATTCCGTTCGCCTCGATGGAGCAGTACCCAGCAAATTGATTCGCGAACTCATTGATCACTCCTACGAGTTGGTCTTGAAAAGCCTCAGCGCCAAGGAACGACAAGCGCTCGGGTCCGCGAAAAAATGACCCATTTTCCGATGTGACAGCTGAGTCAGGGGCGATCAAAGCACTTGACCACCAGCCATTTCTGCACCAGTTTTCTTGCAGCATTTCTCCGCATCGACTCATGAAACCCATCCTTCTTCTCGCACTCCTCAGTCTATCTGCTAGCGCCGATCTTGTTATCACGGAGGTGATGCCCAGCAGTGGTCACACCACACTCAAAGGCGATTGGTGGGAATTGACGAACACTGGAACAAGTGCCGTGAGCCTTGATGGCTATTACTGGAATGATGACGATGGAATAACGCCCAGCTATTTTCCATCAGGCATTAGCATTGCGCCCAATCAATCGATTATCATACTTCAAGATGCATTGGGTACTGAGGTAGGCACATGGAAAATCGCGTGGGGGATCAGTGCTAGCACTACCGTACTGAGCAGCTTCCTATTCCCCGAGACGATCGTAGGCTCTCAAAAGTTTTCCGGCCTTGGAGGAACTGGTGACTCTGTCATCCTCTACAATCCAGCAGGTACTGCAGTTGCTGAGGTAAAATTTGGCGCAGCTGTTGCTGGGCGTTCATTTGTCTACCACGAGGATGCAACACCGATTTACAATCAAACCAGCGTCAACGGAAGAAATGGTGCCTACACATCGTCGCAAGCTGACGTCGGCTCTCCAGGCAAAGAAAAAATTCATTTCACCACCACTCCTATTCGCCACGCTCTCGGAACATACAGCTACACGCTCAATGCGTTGCGTCCAGGATTTGCAGCGCCGACACTAACCGCTACAAGCATCCCTTCCTTTTTGACTCTTTCGACGAGCTCAGGAGGCACTGCTACACTCACCACCAATCGCGCCCTGACAATTGCCGATGCCACAAACCACAACATCGCCATTACTGCCACCAGCGCTGGCGTGTCTACAGTTCATGAGTTTGTGCTCAGCATCCTCAATACCTCACCCTCAGTGATTCTCAACGAATACAATGCCGTGGGTGCAGCGAACTATCTCAACGGCGGAACAGCCACCGTCGATGATGATGGCGGTGCAGCCTCGCAAGATACGTATTTCGGCAGAGCACTCGGCAATGGCGGCAACTGGGCCGAATTTGTCATTACTGGCAATGGCTCTGCATCGACCATGGATCTCCGCGGATGGAAAATCGAAATCGGCAAGAACCTCGGCAATGGCTTCGTGGCATCTGACACCATCACGCTTTCACAAAACGTCAACTGGCAAACAGTCCCCACAGGCACCATTCTCACCATCATCGCAAAAGACAGTTCTGCCGGAGGTCGCAATACCCAATTTGGCATCCGCAACAATCGCAGCACCACAGGTGATACTTGGACCAACCTCTACATCGGTGATACGACCTACACGACCTACACCAATCTAGCCACCAATGGATACACCATCGCCGCAGGCACTGTTACCGGCCTCGATATCAACAATGATGGCACACAGTTTCGCATTCGCAACGCCAGCAACCAAAACATCTACGGCCCGGTCGGCGAAGGTGTCGCTCCACTCGATGGTCTCAGCAGTCGTGAAGTATTCGAACTCGAAGGCCATCCCACCACTGCGGTTACTCCACTAATGCGCTCCAGTAGCACAGAGCAAGGTTACGACGATGGAGCCTCCGAGTCCACCTTCGGCAGTCCGAACAATTGGCTCGATGGTACCACACCACGCACGCAAAATTTCCTTCCCTTCCGTCTCACCGCCTTCATCACCTGGACCGCGTCCTTTGGCCTAACAGGAAACAATGCACTCGCCGCTGCTGACCCCGATGCCGATGGCCGCAGCAATCTGCAAGAGTATGCATTCGGCGGTGATCCCACCGTCAAGGATGCCGACTTCCCGAACGGATCGCTCAACATCGGCGCCAATCTTTCGTGGACTCACGCTCGTCGCAACAACGATGCCGCCTTGATTTTCACCTATCAAGTTTCCACCGACCTGAATCAATGGACGACGATTTCGCCCTTGAGCCAGGCCACCGTCGCGCACCCCACGAAAGCCAACTTCGGCAATACCACCGTGCAGTTCCCGAAAAACACTGCAACCAACGCCAAGCAATTCTTCCGCGCCATCACCAACGAGCCTTAAGTCTAGAAATGCTCAGCCTTTGAGTTGGCCGGATTCTAACTGCTATCGAATAAGAAGAACTGAGTTTATTCGGAGATTGGAACAATTGGGACAAATTCATGCTATTGATCGGACCCATTGAACTATCTCCTGTATATTTCGTTAGATTCTCAGCCTCTGCGCCCACGCCACAGTACCAAAATCATCCACATGGCACAAAGGAGCCATGGGGTGTGACCAGCAACGGGGACGAAGGGGATGTCGATGAAAAATTCGCGATCACAGCGAAGAATGTAGCCTCTGGGTTTTGATATGAGCCAGTCAACGATGGTGTAACCGCCGATCAGGAAACCCAAATAGCCGACTGGAAAAAGCACGAGTTGGGCACAACTGTAGATGAGCAATGTTTTCCGCTGCGCTTTCCAGACCAGCCATATTCCCAGAAGTAGTGTTGCGATGAAAAACCAGTCGTAGGCATTCAGATAGGAAATGGTTCCGTTAATTGATACGCGATCATAAATGAAACCGAAGTGCTCGCTTGAAAAAACATCATTGAAGCCCATCGTTCGGCCTTGGGAATCTTGGAGCTCATAGGGTGTTCTTTCCAAGGCCGCACGAAATGCGACAACGCACAGAAATAGGAGCAAGCAAATGAGGATCATCGTGGCAAAGCCACATCGCGCCTTGTTGCCTAGGTTGAGACCTTTGGATGTCGGGGTAATTGGTTCGGCGTCAGTGATCATTGTTCAATTCGTATGAGGCGGCAATTTGCCTGTCAATGTGTTTTGTTGCCACATTGAGATCGGCTTAGCACTTTCTCCTAGGCCTCGCTGCGGCGCGACGAGTTGACAGTGCCGCCACAATAGCTGCCAAAAATCATGCTTGTGCAGTGAGTTGATGTGGAGGTAGATTATCGGCATGAGCACATTTGTGGAATCACTTTCGGAAGACATTAAGAATGCCATGCGCGCGAAGGATGCGGTGGCATTGAATACGTTGCGGGCATTGAAGAGCGCGCTGACCAATGCCGCGATCGAAAAGGGTGGACTAGGCACGGCCCTGGATGATGCTGAGTGTCTTGCGATCGTGCGCAAGCAAATCAAACAACGGCAGGATTCGATCGAGCAGTTCGAAAAAGCTGACCGCGTCGAGCTTGCGGAGAATGAAAAACTTGAGATGGCGATTCTCGCAAAATTCCTTCCTGCGGCGTTGAGCGAGGAGGAAGTTGCAGCCTTGTTAGAGCAGGCGGTAGAATCCACAGGTGCCACCAGCAAAGCAGACATGGGCAAGGTGATGAAAGCCTTGCAGGAGTTGGTGGATGGTCGTGCTGATGGTCGCACGCTGTCACAACTGGTGATGAAACGCCTGAGCTAAACGATCATGTTGTTGATTTCTTGGAACGTGAACGGCATTCGTGCCGCGTTGAACAAGGGCATGGCGGACTTTGTCAGTCAGGAAAATCCCGACGTGCTGTGCCTTCAGGAAACCAAGGCACGCGAGGAGCAGGTGGATCTGCCCTTGGAATTTGCAGGATACAAGCGCTATTGGAATTCGGCTCAGAAGGCCGGTTATTCGGGCACGGCGATTTTCTCGAAGTCTGCGCCGCTGAGCATTGATTACGGCATTCGTCATGATCACCATGACACTGAAGGTCGAGTGATCACGGCGGAGTATGCAGATTTTTCGTTAGTCACCGTCTACACGCCGAACTCGCAGGATGAACTGCGTCGGCTCGACTATCGGATGCAGTGGGACGCCGATTTTTTGGCCTACGTGAAATTGTTAGAAATCGAGCGCAATAAGCCGGTGATTTTCTGTGGTGATCTTAATGTATCGCACCAAGAGATCGACCTCGCACGGCCGCGTGAGAATCGCAAAAATGCGGGATTTTCTGATCAAGAGCGGCAGGGATTCTCGAATATGCTTACGGCAGGATTCACTGATACATTTCGCCATCTCTATCCCGAGCAACGCGATGCCTACTCGTGGTGGTCGTATCGTGCTGGCGCTCGGGAGCGCAACATTGGATGGCGTCTCGATTACTTTTTGGTCTCGCAATCGCTGAACGAACGCATCGCCGAAGCTAACATTTTGCCCCATGTGCATGGCTCCGATCACTGCCCTGTAGCCTTGCACCTCGCCTAACACTTTCTTATCCCCATGTCACTCGAAGCACTGCGCGCCCGACTTCATACCACCGTTCTCGGATCTGAGAATGCAGCGGAGCTTTTACTCACCGCCCTGTTGGCGCGAGGTCATGTCTTGATCGAAGGAGCACCAGGAATTGGCAAAACTTCACTGGCATCGACTCTCGCAAAATCGATGGGCGGGATTTTTAAGCGCGTGCAATTTACTCCCGATTTGTTACCCGCCGATTTGTTAGGCTACTCGCTCTATCGAATGAACCAAGGGGATTTTCAATTCATCCCCGGCCCCGTTTTTGCGCATTGCGTATTGGCCGATGAAATCAATCGCACATCACCACGCGTGCAGTCAGCATTGCTGGAATGCATGAGCGAGCAACAAGTGACACTTGATGGCGTCACACATCAACTACCATCGCCGTTTTTAGTGATCGCAACGCAAAACGATGTGCATGCCACAGGCACCTTTCCACTGCCCGAGCCACAGCTGGATCGCTTTCTGTTATCGATCCACATGGAGCTGCCATCGAACGAAGTGCAAACCGCGATTCTGTTAGGTCATGCACGTGGTCAAATCAAAAGCACGGAAGCGGACACGCTATTGGGCCCCGAAGAAATCATCGCCCTGCAAGAGCAAGTGGACGCAATCTTTTTGCACGAACGCGTGGCAGCCTACATCACCGCACTGGCCGACACGCTACGTCGTATGTCGGGCTCGGAAGATTGTGTATCCGTGCGCGCCTTGCTGAATCTGATGCAGGCTGCCAAAGCCAAGGCATTTTTGGAGGGGCAAAAAGAAGTGCACCCCGATCATGTGCAAGCATTGTTTGCCGCAGTCATGCGTCACCGGATGCAGCTGGAGGATGGCTCGGATCCGCGACTTTTAATCGACGCCGCCTTAGAGCAGACCAGCGTGCCCTGAGCCATTTCACAAGGAAAAACGCCAAGGCTAGGCCGAACAGGTTGGCAGAGACATCACCCCAATCGCCGACATCCCACGTGTGATACAAGGCATTCGGAATGATTTCACCGAGCAGCGCAATCGCAAGGGGCAAGGGCCATAAGCGAGAGGTTCCGCCTAAGAAAAAGACGTAGAGTCCGATGCCAAAAAACGCACTGAAGTGAGTGAAGTTGTATTTTTGAAAATTCCAGCGTCCATCCAAATCACGCAGCCATTGCAACAGAATCATACTGTGCCGGCTCTCCGGTTGAGTTGTCACCACGACGGGAGTAGGTGCGGCTTGCAGCGGCAATTTGTTGGTGCTGATGGGCGCGGGTAAAGGTGTGGCAGGAACGACAACGGGAGGTGGCACGAGAGTACGCAGGCGAGGCTGGCGTTGGGTATTTTGCGGAACTGATGACGGAGATGCAGGAGGAGATTGTGTGATCGTTGGAGCAACGGGGGCTACGACGACAGGTGCCGCAATAGGTGCAGGTTGAGGTGCAATTTTTTCGCCTAAGAAAAACTCAGAAAGAAAGGGACGAAACAAAGTCCGACCTTGGGGGAATACAAAATGCCATGTCCCAAGCAAAATGCCACAGGCTAGAGCGAAAGCTCGGACGCGAGGCGCTCGCCCCAAGATCATTCCACTCATCACACGAGATAGAAGCAGTGCCCAAGCACCTAACAAAACGACAGTCACGGGAACAAACCATGCGCGTTGTTTCACAGCCTCTACACGCAAACGATTGACGCGCAGCGTACAGTCATTACCATAAGCATCGATATAGATGCGCGCAGTCTTCATGGCAGGAGGCAATTCCAATACCGAATTGATGCGATGCCACCGCTTCACCCCTCGCGCGACAAGCACTCCATGATCGATCGGACTACAGTTGCGACCTTGCTGATCTTGGCCTAAGATGACAATGCGCGGCTGAGCCCAACTATTAGGGTCTTTCGCTAGTGCATTCTCCCAAGCCACATCAGCCCTGACGGATACAAAACGTAAGCCCTCGATGCGCTCCAGCACTTTCGACAACGACACCGAGCGCCCCAATGTTTGTTTGATCAGCACCAAGCCGTTAGGTCCCGCTTGCAGAATCGAGGCATCACTCGGTGCACCAGGCCAATGAACAATCGATTCACAAGCATCATCAGCTAACAGATTTGGTCCCACTCGCACGAAGCGGAATTGCCAAACAATCGCGGTGAGCAGTAACAAGACCAAGCCCTGCAACCAGATCGAACACAAGATAGCAGGATAGCGCTTCACTGAATGCCGCGTTTTTTCTTCTCTTCCATGATCCAGGTTTGATCCGCATCACAAAGCTGGGACTCCTTGGTGCGAAAGCGATTGCCATCGGGCTCGACCATCACCATCGAGCCTTTATTATAGGAAATCAAACGGGCGACGAGCGTGCGATCATTACGATCCGTCCAGCGGCGATAACCTTGTTTCTCTAACTTTTTCATCCAAACGGCATATTCCTCCTTGCCAACCGATGACGAGTGCTTGAGCTGCCCCCAGAAAAATTCTCCTTGGCCTTTTTTGAAGCCAGTATATTTCGCCAGCCTTTCGCCCTTAGGTGATAGCATGATCACGGTAGGGGCACCGAGAGCTTTATATTTCTTTTTCATCTCGGCGACATATTGCTGCTCGGTGACTTCATCGTCAAACTTCTCGCCGCGTGCCTGCATCGCACTTTGATCAACTACGAGGCGTATCACATTTTCGCTAGCCCAATCGCCAAATTCCTTTTTGCCTAACACTTCTTCGCTCAAGATTTTGCAGAGTGGGCTACGGGCGCTATCGGTGAACCAGATCATCACGCACTTACCCTCACGAATGGCGCGGCGTTTCGCTTCGGATTCGCTTTTGAGCCAAATCGTGGTTTTCGGGCCGGAGAGCAATTTGCGTAACTCGGGCAGATCCTTGTCCATGTCATCGGGGTCGGTCCACACGATGTTATCTTGGCTTGGGTGGTTGGCGAGCGCGACCGTCACCTCTGCTGCTGGAGTGCCGGGTAGGGGTGCTTCTCCTGGAGAGCCATCGACCTCAGGATTCGCGCGCAAAAATGAGGGCACGCCACTCGGCCCGAACGGTTTTTTTTCCTCCTCCTTTTCGGCTTTTTTGCCAAACACACCACAAGACCACGAGGCGAGGGAAATTGCGATGATGAGGCCAGCGCGAATGATTTTCATACGGGCATAGAGTAGCACGGCAACGGGTGGCTGCAAAACACAAAATTCTTGCAATCGGTTGAGCATAAGCTTTAATACCCCCCGCTTATGAACCGTTTAATTCTATCATTTTTTGCGCTACTAACCCTACTCACGGCTGAACCACTGAGTGCAGCGGAGCATGCGGGCTCGCCGCAATTCATTGAGCGCACCGAGCAGTTCTCGAAGCAGGAAGCAGAGCAAAAAATCACGGGCATTTGGGAAAAAATCTCCTTCCGTGCGAGGCAAGAGCCGATTCTCGCGGTAGCATCGGTCATTTTCCTCTTGGCCATTTTGCACACATTTGTTGCCATTCCTATTTCCAAATATGCACACCACGTGCAACATGATCACGATGAAAAAATCAAAAAAATCGCTCGTGACCACCACACCATGCCCGAGGAGCAAAAAATGGTTTCTTTCAAAGCTACGATTCTGCATTTCCTCGGTGAAGTGGAGGCAATTTTTGGCATTTGGGTGATCGCGCTGTTAGGTGCTTTGCTGTATTTTGTAGGAGTCGACGACATGAAGGCCTACATCATGAATGTGAACTTCACAGAGCCGCTTTTTGTGTTCGTGATCATGGCCATCGCCTCCACCCGCCCGATTCTACGCTTCGCGGAAAACTGCCTGCGTTTTGTCGCTCGTTTCGGAAAAGAAACACCTGCCGCGTGGTGGCTCTCGATTTTGATCATCGCGCCCTTACTCGGATCACTGATCACCGAGCCTGCGGCCATGACCATCGCGGCATTGCTCTTGGCGCGGAAATTTTACCCGCTCAAACCAAGTGCGAAATTCGCCTACGCCACACTTGGTCTGCTCTTCGTCAACGTATCGATTGGCGGTGTTTTGACGAACTTCGCAGCACCTCCTGTGTTGATGGTGGCAAAAAAATGGGAACTGAGCACGCCTTACATGTTCCTGCATTTTGGAGACAAAGCGATGCTCGCCATTGTGGTTTCGTCTCTTTTATACTACTTGTTTTTCCGCAAAGAATTGGCAAACATGAAACAATTCACCCCTGACCGCGACGGTGATGGAATTGCCGATTGGACACAACGCGATGCTCCGATCCCGCTGCAAGTGACGCTCGTACACATCGCCTTCATGGCTTGGACGGTTCTGTTTTCACACTACCCACCTCTTTTCATGGGCGGCTTCTTGTTTTTCCTCGCCTTCAGCAAGGCAACGCGCCATCACCAGAACCCGATCGATCTGCGTGGGCCGCTTCTCGTCGGCTTCTTCTTGGGAGCTCTGGTCATTCACGGCGGCCTGCAAGGCTGGTGGCTCGGTCCGATCATCACATCGCTCACGGAGTGGCCATTGTTCATGGGTGCCACGATTCTCACCGGCTTCAATGACAATGCCGCGATCACCTTCCTCGCCAGTCAAGTCGATGGCCTGTCCCCTGCGCTAAAATATAGTGTGCTCGCGGGTGCGGTAACGGGTGGCGGTCTTACCGTCATTGCGAATGCGCCGAACCCCGCTGGACAATCGATTCTCAGCAAATTCTTTGGCGATGGTGTTTCGCCCCTGAAACTTTTGCTCGGCGCGCTGATCCCTACCATTGTTACCATATGTGCCATGAAGTTGATTCCTGATGACGAGGCACACCGCCAACTGAATGAGGCGAAGGAAAAAACTGCGATCGAAGCGCCGGCCGCTACGCCTGAAACAACAGCCCCGACGCCCTAATGTTTACTGGTTTAGTAGAAGCTACAGGAAAAGTCATCGCTCGCGAGCCAAGAGGCCCGCAAGCACGACTCACTCTTGCGATTCCGTTCGCAGCGGAATTGGCTTTGGGTGATTCGGTTGCCGTCAACGGCTGCTGCCTCACGGTCGCAGCGCGGTCGGAAGAAGGTGTCGCATTTGACCTACTGCTTCAAACTCTTCAAGTGACGGCTCTGGGCACCTTACAAGCCGGGTCATTGGTGAACCTAGAACGCGCACTCTTGCCAACAACGCGCTTGGGCGGGCATTTTGTGCAAGGTCATGTCGATGACATCGGAGAAATTCTCGACCTCTCGCCATTGGGGCAAGACTATCGATTGGAAGTAAGCTTACCCGCATCCGTGCAACAATATTGCATCCCCAAAGGTTCCATCGCCATCGATGGCATCTCTCTGACCATCGCCGAGCTTCATGAGAGCAGCGCTGTGTTCTGGATTACGCCCCACACCTTTCAGCACACTCACCTTTCTCAAAAATCAGTGGGCCAGCCCATCAATCTTGAGGCGGATCTTTTGGCCAAATACGCCGCGCGATTTCAAAACCGCTGATTTTTTGAATAAATCTGCTACTTTCCCCGTTTAATCCTTGTGCATTTTTCCATGAAATCGTCTTCATTTACCTCCGTTCTGCGTTGGCTGAGCATCGCCAGCATCAGCATCATGGCCAGTCAGGCAGAAGTCACGCTGGACGTCGAGGCCCTCGGAAAAAGCCTCGGAGGCTGGGACGTAAAAAGAAAACGTGCAGCTGAGTATGAACTCTCTGGCAGTAATTACCGCAGCTACAAGCCGGAAATCACACCAACGCCAGAAGGCGGCATCTTTGTTTCCGTCCGCATTGACTACGTTCGCGGCATGTTTGCTAGCGATGATTTCGCCACGCTCGAAATGACATTCGCCGCAGATGGCACACTTGCCAGCACCCAGAGCAGCATCGCGATCCAAGGAAAAAAAATCACCAGTGATGTCATCCGCAGTGGTGCAAAGCTTGGCGAAAACAACGGTGCCGTCGGTAGTTCCGTAAAAATGGGCGGTGATATGATCGCCAACCTCACCGAAAAGTTATCGCGCGAAAACCTCGTAGAGGCGGGAAGAGTGACATTTCCTGCTGCCGTTCGTCACAACTACAACAAGGTTTTTCAGGCAGTCAGCGTAAGCGAGCCCGTGCAGGCTCCACTCAAGCCCGAACAAGCCCCCGCAAAGCCAGGTGCAGGCCTCGAATTGAAAAAATAGTATCCAATCCATCTAAATCCGGGATTTGAGCGACATTTCCTGTATTTCATGTTTGGCATCAGCGGCTTTTCCCCCTAGTTTTTTTCCGCAACAGTTCGCACAAATGAGTCTCTATCACATTCTCGGCCAAGACCGTATCCCTCAAGCCGGCACTCTCGTGATCCCTGGCCGCGTCTCGACACGCGAGATCACCGTTTTCAAAAAGCTTTTTGGAACCCGTGGCATCACCTGGCTGATTGAAGAAAACGCCATCATACCTGATGAGATCAAGCAGCTCATCCAAGCGGGCAATGGAATGATGTTTTCCGCAGATGATGATGATCCAGCGACAGCCGGAGCTCAATTGAAAAAATTGATCGAAAAGCAAGGAGTGATAATCTTTCTTCCCGGCCTCATGCTAACGCGGGCAGGACTCTCTCATCAAATCCCCTCCAAAGTCCTGCATAGCCTGTGCGCACTAGGCATGCCGATCTTACCTGTTTGCATCGATGTCCCACGAGAGGGCGCCTACGACATTGAACCCCAAGACTCTCAACCAGAGGGTGTGATGTGCTTTGCTCATCAGATCCCCGCCGGAAAAGCCACGCTGCCACTTTTTCAAGAACTGATTCTGCAAGCGCACGAAGAAGCCTTTACCCAACGTGGATTCTTGAGCAAAAATCTCGGCAGCATGTTGATCCGCGGACTCAAGCAATACGGAAAAACCGCAAAAATACTCGACGGCACTGATGATTCATCGCTCGGTTTCGACAAAGTCCTAGCTACCGCTATCGTACTTTCCAAATACATCCGCCAACAAACCGACAAGCCACGCGTTGGTATCGTGCTTCCACCTGGCAAGGGAGGATTGATCGCCAATCTTGCTGTGATTTTCGCAGGAAAAGTCCCCGTCAATCTCAACTTCACCGCCAGCCAAGATGCCGTACGCTCCGCCATGCGCCAAGCTGGTCTAGACCGATTCATCACCGTCGATCCCTTCGTCCGCAAGTTCCCCTCATTCCCTTGGCCGCCCAATCGCGACCTAATTTTGTTGGAGCGTATCCTCCCCACGTTGAAGAAAAAAATTGGTCTATGGTTGATGATTTCGAAATTCATGCCAGCACCCGCGATTGCCTCTCACCTCGGCATCAGCAAAATCAAACCCACCGATGAAGCGGTACTATTATTCACCTCTGGTTCATCCGGTGAACCAAAAGGCGTGTCATTGACCCATCGAAATGTGTTAGCAAATGAGCTGCAATTCCACTCACGTCTCGAAAGCAAATCCGGAGAAAAAATCCTAGGATGCCTACCCTTGTTTCACTCCTTCGGCTGCACCGCAACCCTATGGTATCCGATCCTCGCCGGACTCGATCTCGTCACCTACACGAATCCGCTCGAATCCAAGCGCATCGCCGATCTCATCGCCCAACACAAGATAAGCATCTTTTTGTCAACGCCGACCTTCCTACGCGGCTACATGAAACGCATTGATCCCGAGCAGCTCGCTTCGCTCAAATTGGTAGTCACTGGAGCAGAAAAACTGCCCGAATCCTTTGCCGATAGCTTCCAAGAAAAATTTGGCATGCGTCCGCAAGAAGGCTATGGACTTACCGAGACCTCACCGGCCACCAACCTCAATTTGCCCAACATTGCCGAGGATGGAAATACTCCAGTCTTGCCCTCATCGCGTAATGGCTCCGTTGGACAAATGCTTCCTGGTATCGCTGTGCGTCTGACCAATCCCGCCACTGAAAAGCCCATTCCCGTCAACCAACAAGGCCTGATCTGGCTCAAAGGTGCCAATGTTTTTCATGGTTATCTGAACAATCCGACCAAATCCGCAGAAGTCCTCCAAGACGGATGGTTCCTCACAGGCGATGTCGGCAGACTCGATGAAGACGGCTTCCTTTTCATCGAAGGTCGCATCTCGCGTTTCTCCAAAATCGGCGGTGAGATGGTTCCTCACGAAACCCTTGAAGCTGCTATCACCAAAGCCCTCGAACTCGACCAAGAAAGCGAACGCAAAATCGCAGTGGTTGGCATACCCGATGAGCAAAAAGGTGAGGCCATCATTCTCATTTCTACCGTGGCCGGTCTGGCCTTGGAGCAAGAATGCATCGACCTTCGCTACAAGCTGATGGACGCAGGTATCCCGTCGTTATGGTGCCCCAAGCGCATCTGCCCCGCAAAAGAAATCCCCATCCTTGCTTCAGGCAAACTCGACATCAAAGGCTGCGAAGAGCTCGTGCGCGGCTAACAGATGCAAACCCCACCTTTTATGCAGGGTGGCTTGCATCCTCTTGGAAATCCACCTCGCGCACCCTTTTGCGATCGCGAATGATTTCCACTTGCTTACGCAGGTGCTCGCGTAATTCATCAGACTGACGCACGCTATCGATGAGGATGTTTTCTTGCCCACGATCACTCGTTAGCAACGCAATGGTGCCCAGTCCAAACATCCGTTGCAAAGCACTGCGGCTATGACTCACATCTTTGACGCGATAGAGTTCAACCTCATCGAATACCTGATTGAGCACACCTTTTTTCAAGCGCAGACGTTCCGTGGTTAGCTCAAAACTTTCCGCCTTGGTCGCAATCCATATCCACGCAAACCAAATGATCGGCAAAGCACAGCCGATCCATGCAGGAGTAAAAAAGAATCCTCCAACCACAAAGCCACCCAACAGCAAAAGGCTGAGCAAATACTTGCCCACATTGGTAATTTGCGAACGATTGCCACGCCATAGAGTTTCTTCAGTCATGGAAATACTCTAGACAAAAAATTTCACCAATGCAAGCAAGATGCAAAATGCCAAGTGAGTTCAGCGGCGATTACGGAGACTCAAGAAAAGCAGGGCTGCTAGTGAACTGAGAATCAACAGCGCGCGACTCCCACTCGAAGTCGATCATTAC
>CANHKJ010000054.1 GCA_947460915.1 Verrucomicrobiia bacterium | reverse complement strand
GCCAACACCAATGTGCATCACCAACTCTCGGATGGCGGTTATGCAATTCGTCGCAAGCACACCGAAGATGGTCTCGCGATCCTTGGCAAGGCTTCGTGGCGCGATGTGACAATGGCTGACGTCGAACAAGCCTGGGATTTGTTAGGCGATCCCGTCAATCGACGTTCGCGCCACGTGGTGGGAGAAATTGCTCGCACTCAAGAGGCCGCTGCGGCTCTCGCAGCCAATGATTTTGCCCGTCTTGGGATCTTGATGTATGCCTCGCACGATTCCTTGCGCGATGATTTTGAGGTTTCCTGCGCCGAACTCGATCTGATGGTGCGCATTGCAGCTGATATTGGCGCGTCAGGTGGAGTCATCGGCGCCCGCATGACCGGCGGCGGATTTGGTGGTTCCACCGTGACTCTGTGCGAAGCGGCCCAGGCCGAATCAATCATGGCAACGATGCGTCAACGCTACGAATCCGAAACGCAGATTGTTCCTGAAATTTTCTGCTCTCGCCCCTCACTCGGCGCGCATTTGGTAAATGTATGATGTGAGAGAAAAGATACAGAGACATAAGACATAAGACATAAGAGTTAAGAGTTAAGAGTTAAGAGTTAAGAGTTAAGAGTTGAAAAAACTTTGCGTCTTCCCGTCTTTGCGCCCTTTGCGTTTAATCTACCCCTCTACCTCACACGAATTTCCCAATCCTACGATTTTTTTCTTTCCCTCCCAACAGAAAAATTTGATGCTAGGCCTATGGAATTGGTAACCATCGCACAACTCAAAGAGATGGCCGGGGATAGCCCGATGTATGCGGATGTGGATGTGCAGTTGCAGTCCCGCCAATCAAAAATGACGCGCACCAATAAGCCCTACCTTGAGCTGGGCTTTGCGGATTCGACCGGAAATTTTTCGCTCAAACTCTGGGAAGATCGCCCCCTTTTTTCGGTGGCACAAGGTTGGCCCGATGGCGTGATGATTCGTGTCTCGGGCAAGTGGACGCAAAATCAGTATGGCCTTGATGGCAACGATCTCAGCGCCCGCGTGCTCAATCAGCAAGAACGTGAATTGTTTCTCACAGGCGATCCCGATTTGCAGGCGAAGCAGCAGATCGATTGGCAAACGATCACATCACTGTGTTCCTCGATCCATGACCCGCGTCTGCAACGCCTTACCGCGAGATTTTTTGACAAGTTCGGTGACATTTTTCGTCGCACCGCAGCGGCCCGCAGAAATCATCATGCGCGACGCGGTGGATTGGTCGAACACGTTGCTCAAATGATGCGCTCCGCCGATGCGTTGTGCCAAGTCTATGCCGATTGGAATCGCGATCTGTTGCTCGCTGGGGTGTTGTTTCACGACTGTGGAAAGCTTTGGGAAAATTCCTACCCGCGTGATGGTTTCGCACAAATTCATAGCCTGCGTGGCGAAATGTTAGGCCACATCCCCATCGGCATCGAGTGTGTCAATAAGCTGTGGTCGGACATGATCGAGGAAGAAGCTGGCACGGATTGGTTGATTCTTGAACCGCGCTCGGAAGATGTGCGCTTGCATTTGCTGCACTTGATCGCCAGCCATCACGGGCAATACGAATTCGGATCGCCGACATTGCCGCGCACCCCCGAGGCCTTCGCGCTGCACTTCATCGACAACATCGATGCCAAGATGGAAATGCTCAAAGACGCCTACCGCAACGCTAACGAGATCGCCCCGCAGATCTACGAAAAAGTCTTCCCGCTCCCTGCCAATCTCGTCACGCCGCTGAGTAGCTTTTTTGTTGCCGAAGCTCAAGAAGAAGAGAGCATCGAAGAATCTGATGGTGAGAAGGAAGAAACAAATATGGGCGTCGAGTCATCTTTGTGAGCGCGGGCTTCATATCGTGTGTTTTTGCGAACGACGCTTAGGTGATTTGTATGGTGTTGGACGTGGAAAATTGTATTTCCCCTACATAACCTAACCAATTTCCTCAAACACACCACCGCCTAGCAGGTGGCCGCTGTTGTAGAAGGCGCAGATTTGGCCGGCTGAGACGGCGCGTTGGGGGCGTTGGAAGACGACGCGCACTTTGCCGTCGGCGAGCGCGGTGACTTGGCAGGGTTCGGCTTTGGCGCGGTAGCGAGGTTGTGCTTCCATCATCGTGGTGCCGGTGACGGGTTGGTGAATCCAGTTGATGGAGCCCACGGTACAGTCGGTGGCGTAGAGTCCTGGTGAGTCGGCTTGATCCCAGCCGACGACGAGTTGGTTTTTGGCGAGATCTTTGGCAACAACAACGTAGGCCATGCCTTCGCGAGGGGAGGCAACGCCGTGTCCTTTGCGCTGGCCGAGGGTGTAGAGATGGAGTCCTTGGTGGCGGCCCAATTTTTTGCCGTTGGTATCGACGATGTCGCCGGGATGATCGGGAACGTAGTGTCGGAGGAAGTCGCTCATTTTCACGGCACCGATGAAGCAGATGCCTTGGCTGTCTTTTTTGCCAGCGACGGGAAGTGCAAGGCGTTCTGCGACGGCACGGACTTCCGGTTTGAGCATTTCGCCTGCGGGAAAAAGGGCGTGGCGGACCTGAAATTGGGTCATGAGCGAGAGGAAATAGCTCTGGTCTTTGTTCGGATCGGCTCCGCGCAGGATGGCGGCGGATCCATCGCTGAGGATACGGCGTCGCGCATAGTGACCGGTGCCAACATGCTCGAAACCTTGGCTGAGTGCGTAGTCGAGGAACACGCCGAATTTCATTTCGCGATTGCACCAGACATCAGGATTGGGCGTGATGCCGCTGCGGTAGCCTTCGATGAGGTAGTCGACGATGCGTTCACGGTAGGCATCGATGAGGTCGATGACCCGAAACTCGATGCCGAGGTGTTTTGCGACCGCGTGAGCGTCTTCCACGTCTTGCTCCCAGGGGCAATCCCCGGGAATGCCCTCAGAGTTGATCCAGTTTTTCATGTAGCCACCGACGACTTCGTGGCCTTGTTCGAGCAATAAGGCTGCGGCGACGGCGCTGTCAACACCTCCAGACAATCCGACGAGTACGCGAGCCATGAAAGAGTAATGCTTTAGTGTTGCGGCGGAGCGACGGCGCTTTTTAGAGCCTGAATGATGTGGATGATCGCCTCGGAACTGAGTGCTTTTTCAACGAGTAACCCTAATACTATGCGGCCGAATACGGTATCGACGGGGATAACTTCGAGCATGGTCGTAGAGCCGACTTTGACGTGAAAATTACCGGGGCCTGCGTTGTGTTTTTTCGGCGCGGTGGCGAGGCTGCGTGCCATGAAGTGAAGTCGGCTATGATCTGATTCGTCGAAAATCACCGAGCCTTCTTTGTCGAGGATGAAGACACCTTTCGAGCCGAATTGAGCATGGAGTCCATCGAGGAAACGTAACGTGCGCTCAATGAATGGTCCGTGGATTTTGAGGGTAAGGTCTTGTGGCACTGTTGCCGTTTGCAGGGAAACTTGCGCTGGACGAGTGGCTTGCAGATGGGGCAATGGCGCGGGAGGAGTCGGCGAGGAAACTACGGGTAATGGCGGTTGGGGGGGGGTATGGGTGATGGGAGCAATTTGTTGAGCGCGCAAGGCCGCCTCGGCAATGCGTTCCTGCATCGATTTTTCCTCGCTGCGCATCGTCAGAAAAGGGACGGCAGGAGTGGGCGCTGGGTTAACGGGCTCAATTTGAGGAGCTGGGGAAGTTTCAGACGTGAGAGTTTTGCTTACCGATGATTGGTAAGGAGAAAAAACGACGGATTGTTCGACTGACGTGGGGCGAACGGTTGAATTGGGCGACTCGAGGAAGGCGGGAGTCCACACGGCAGGACTCACAATTTCCAGATTGGGCAACGTGTCCTCGGATTCGATATGCCTCGTTGCCACACCTAATGCTTGAGCCGTCATGCTGGAAGGTATGACAATTGGATCAGCGGGAACTTGGGAGGTTTTGTGTGTTGGTGAAGTAGCTGGGCCAGCATAGCCGACGAAGTCTCCCCCGAAACCGGCGCCTTCTGGTGCCTCCGGAGCTTTGGCCGGAGCGAGCAAGAGGGACTCCGCAAGCCGCCTCATTTCGCTGGGATCTACCCATGGGTGCACAGGATCCATTATGCGTATGCGTTAAACTTTTTGATTTTCGCTTCAATTTCCGCTCGCAAGCCATCGAATACCGCTTGGGCGCCCATACCATCTTCCAGCACGCCAACGGGTAAGCCTTTGGCACTAGCTCTTACAAAAATTCCATCGCGTGGCACACTCGTTTGTAAGACCATGTCCAGCGGCAAAAGTTGACGCAATGCCTGCGCGGCCTCGCGACTCTCAGCTAGCTCATTTTGCACCATGGTCAGCACCACACCAAGCACCAATAGCTTGGGATTGAGCATGCGGATGCGGCCGAGACCTTCGAGCATTTTAGGCACCGAACGCACGCCCAGTGGTTCTGCTTGCTGTGGGATGAGCACGGCATCCGAACAGGCGATGACATCAGCACTGACTCCGAAAAGACCAGCAGCGGTATCAATGAGGCAAATTTCATAGCCACGAGCCGCGACAGCGCGCATGAAGGCGCGGCTGCGAGCGAGGTGAGCTCCAGCAATGCCTCCGCCAGCCTCGTAGTTGCTCGCTTGACCTGCGGCAACGAGGGAAAATGTCGACAAACGGGTGGGCACAAGCAGTTTTTCCAGCGGCAGACTAGGATCTTCGAGAAAATCATAAAATCCCGGTAGCATACGCGATTGACGGGTCAATGAGAGTCCTACAGATCCCTGCGGATCGGCATCGACGAGTAGAGTGCGCACTCCTGCTCTAGCGAACGCGTGCGCCAAATTGATTGCTACGGTGGTTTTCCCGACCCCTCCTTTTTGACTTGTTACGGCAATACTGATCACAATTTGATGGGCAAAATCTGGCAATATGATAGCTTGGTCTCGCAATAGCGAAAGTCTTTTCTTTAAAATGCTGAAGACAGTCACAAAAAAAATGTGTATTTTACCCTCCATTATGTTTTCAAACACCAGCGTCCCCTTAGCTACTAGGTCCGGACTGAATCGTCGGGGCATTTCCGTGCTTTGCTGCTCATTGCTGCTTTTCGGCACTCTATCGGCTTGTAAAAACAAAACGGCGACATCTGGGCCTCCGCCAGTGGCTCCTCGGCTCACCACCCAAGCTGCTAGTGATGGCCCATCGCCGATTCATCTCAGTCTTGGTTCATCCGCCATTTCGTGGCATCAACTCACGCCGACCACGATACAATATGCCCGAGAGACAGATCAAATGTTGCTCGTTTACGTGACATCCACCCAGCAAATGGCGGCCACCAAGGTCTTCGACGCCATTTTGCGTGATCCACAGACTGTTCGTGAGATTAACGATCAATTTGTGCCCGTGCTCGTTGATGGCGATGCGAATCGCGAAATGGGAATTCTCGCCGCCATGTTGTGCAGCGAAATCAAAAAACCTCTGTCGTTTCCTTTCATGATGTGGTTGACCGCCGAGGGCGATCCCGTGGCATGGCTTCCGCTCGACGCGAATGCCGCAGACGATGCCACTATCAGCCGCATTCAGCAGTCGCAAAGTGTAGTCATCGACATGTGGAATAGTGATCGTGAATACATCGAGAAAAACTCCGCCTTCGATAACGCGAACCGTCGCGCGCGCTACAAGGCTCCCGCAGTCAAGACATCCTTGCCTTCGGAAAATCAAGCGTTGCTGCTGGCCATGTTTCGTCAATTGCATTCGCAGTTTGATAGCATCAGCGGCAACATTGATGGCATGGGCACCTTGTTGCCGACCTCCATCCAAGAGTGTTTCACCCAAGTGGCATCGCACCCAGTTCTCGATGAAATGACGCGGCAGCGAGCTCGCACTTTGATCTCGGGGAATGCACGCGCCCTGCTGAACTCAGCTGCTGTGGATGCCATCGATGGCGGATTCTACACCTCGCGCACAGATTCGAATTGGTCCACCGTCACGCTCGATCGCAATGGGCTGATGCAAACGCGGGCGATTCAGAGCCTCGCGATGATCGGGCAAGCGCTCGATGATGCCAGCATTCTTAACGCTGCGGAAAAAGCGATGCAATTTCATGAAGCGAACTTCGCACTCGATGGTGGGCTTTATGCCAACATCGCGGCGATTTCGTTGATGGCAAAGGAAGCTTATTGCTGGCGCATCGAAACCTTGAAGTCCACGCTCGATGCCTCTGAATTTGCCCTGCTCAAGCACTATTATGATTGGCAGGAAATGGGAAATGTCCCGCCGGAGAGCGATTCGAAGGGAGAGTTCTTTCGTCTCAATTTGCTCGTGCCCAAGCATGATCTTGCCGATAGTGCAGCTCATCAATCGATCACAGTGCAGCAAGCGCAAGCTTTGCTCAATAGTGCGCATGCCAAGCTCTCCGTAGCGCGCAAGAAATTGCTGGAAACCTCCGCGCTGCAGCCCAAAGTGGCACAAGCGCAAGTTACGTTGCAAACCGCTAGTGCCTATGCATCGCTCTTTACCGCTTCAGGCAAGGAAGAATATCGTGCCAAGGCGGTCGCGGTATTTGCTGCTTTCCGCCAAGCATTCCATCGCGAGAACGGAATGCATTTCTTCCAAGATTCGCTTTATCTCACGACCACGTTGGCGCGCGCAGGCTTGATTGCGTTAGCTCAACAGACCGCGTTGGATGTATATGATATCACTCTTGATGAAGCTGCGCTGACGTATGCCGATTCTCTCTCGGCGCTGTTGGCAAAAGATTACATCGTTGACGGCAATCTCGAAGAGGTGCCAGCTTCCGCGCGCTTCATCAATCTACCGATTACCGATCAAACGATGATTTTTGATAAATCCACCGTCGGCTTGGTCAAACAAAATTTATCGCGCATGCAGCAACTCTCGCGTGAGATCCCTGTGAGCTTGTATCAAGCGGCGCAATTGTCGCTGGAGAAAATCGAACAATCTCCCGTGGTTCACACCGATTACTTGTTAGGCTTGCTCTATCAGGAAAATCATGCCATCCTCAGCGTGCCTGCCGATGCTGGTGAGAACTTGCGCCAAGCCGTCACACGCTTGCCCCTGCGTCTTTTCACTCGCAAGGTCGTGCCGGGCAATGGAGGCAAAGTCATCTATTCACTTCATCGCGCCGATGATGTCACCATCACCGATGCCGCCGCCATCAAGGCGCTTTATCAGCCGAAATAATCGCACCTCATTTTCTTATGTCACGCAGCTCTACACAATCACGCAAAACCGCCGAAACTAACATTCAGCTCAGCCTCGATCTCGATGGCTCGGGCGTTTCCACCATCGATACCGGACACGGTTTCTTCGATCACATGCTCACGCTTTTTTCGCGTCACAGCCTGATTGACCTCAAGGTCAAGACGGTGGGTGATTTGCACATTGATGCGCATCACACGGTCGAAGATACGGCGATTGTGCTTGGTGATGCGTTGCGCGAGGCTCTCGGCACCAAGGCTGGCATCAGTCGCTATGGACATGCGTATTTGCCCATGGACGAGACGCTTGCCCGCGTGGTCATCGATCTCTCGAATCGACCATTTCTCGAATTCCGCACGCCACCGCAAACGGCATCGGCACCGAATTTTCCGCTCACACTGACCGAAGAATTTTGCCGTGCTCTGGCTGCGAACTTGCGCTGCAATCTGCACGTCGAGTTGCTCTATGGTCGCGATGGTCACCACATTGCGGAAGCGATTTTCAAAGGCATCGCCCGCGCACTGCGCAGCGCCGTAGCCATCGATCCACGTGTCAAGGGTGTGCCCTCGACGAAAGAAGCTCTCTGATCTGCCGACCATGTCTACCACCGTTTTGATCGACTATGGCGCTGGCAATTTGCGCAGCGTGGCCAACGCCTTGCAAAGCCTCGATGCCGATGTTCTCATCGTCAGCAGCGCTGCTGATTTTCCTGCAAACCCTGCACGTGTGATTTTGCCGGGTGTCGGCTCTTTTGGCGACTCCATGGAGGAGCTTTGCCGCCGCGGTCTCGATGAGCCTGTGCGTCGTTGCCTCGCCTCTGGCTTGCCATTTCTCGGCATCTGCGTCGGCTACCAAATGCTCTTTGAGGGTAGCGAAGAAAGCCCCGGCATTCCCGGTCTTGGCATCCTCAAAGGACAAGTGAAGCGCTTTTTGCCGGGCAAAAAAATCCCGCACATGGGCTGGAATTCCACGACACTCACCCATCCCGATCACCCATGTTGGGCAGGGCTTGATCCGCAACCATACTTTTACTTCGTGCACTCCTATTTCCCTGTGCCCGAGGAGCCAAGCATCATTGCCGCAGTCACGGAGTATGAGGAGTCGTTTGCCGCCGCTGTGATTCGCGATCACCTGTGGGCGGTGCAATTTCACCCGGAAAAAAGCCAAGATAGCGGATTGCAATTGATCCGCAATTTCCTGCAACAATCTGCTCCCGCATCGTGCACGATCTGATCCGCATCTCCGAGGTCTTTTCCGAACATCATGCGGAAATCCTGAAACGTCTCGATGCCGCGGGTGCGAAAAAGCTGGGCACTGAATACTATCTTTTGCCCGGGCCGATGCCTGCGTCGGAGCTCTCGCTGTTCGTGCGTTGGCAAATGCCGATCCATCACAGTTGGCCCTGTTCTCCCGAAAAGACCGAGCATTTTCTCGACAAGGCGTGCTACGCGTTGGAGCAAAAATGCGCCGCTGCGGGTGTGCAGCAAGTGATGGTCAGTCCGCTGATCTCAGGCTCTCCGCATCCGTTTTTTAAGAAACTTGCTACCGCGTTACGACAACGCTTGATGGCATCGTTGTTAGAGAAAAAAGCTAAAATCGATCCCGAGGAACAAAATCCGCAGGACCTCACCTTGTTTTGTCTGGTTGGCAAAGAAGGACTCTTCGCCAGCATTGCTACGCCGCGCGACTGCGGGGGATTTTATGCCGGCGGCAGCAAGTATATCAGTCACAATGCCGCGCATAGCATCAGCCGCGCGGGTGCAAAGATCGCCGAGGCGTTGCATTTTCTTCGGCTGCATCATCCTGCTTTGCCCGAAACCACACATTGGCTCGAACTCGGCGCCAGCCCTGGCGGGATGACGGCAGAATTGTTAGAGCGAGGCTATCGTGTCACAGCGGTCGATCGCGCGCCGATGGATCCACGCATCAGCTCCCATCCGCGACTCTCGTGCTACGCAGAAAATGCCGCTGCATTTTTCCCGCCGCGTGGCGAACGCTATGATGCTCTACTCTGCGATATGAATGGCCCCGCGCGCGAGTCCTTTGCCATCGTCGCCGCGCAGCTGTCGTATCTAGAACCCGGAGCGCTGATCATTTTCACTCTCAAAACGCACAAAACTGGATCGCTCGATGAATGGTTAGAGTTGCGACGCCAAGTGCAACAAGGTGCCACCCGTGTAGGCCTGCGCAGCATCGCACACACCCATCTCACCTACAATCGCCACGAGTTCACTCTCATTTGGCGCAAGGGTTGAGTAGGATATTCCATTTCCATTCACTTCTCATCCGGAAAATCCATTTCCACCCACTCATCTGAGCGCTTTTCATTGTAGTGAGCTAAGGCTAGCACAATGCAAATCCCCAACACTCCGAAGCTGATTTCAAGAATGATTGGCGTGGTGATGATATGAAAAATGCGCGCGCAAACCCCTCCGATCGGGTCGGGCAAAAAGCGCGCACCCCACAGCCCCACCAATGCGGACATGATGAATCCGATGATCAGAAAGGCTGAGAGGAGTTGCTTGCGGCGTGTCATGGGAAAAATTTGGTTTAGTAGCTACGGCCCCAAATCGCCATGCGGGCACCGGACTTGCCAGTGAGGATGCAGTTTGCCGTAGCAGGTGCTTGCGGCAAGGCAACATCTTCGAGTGGCAGGCAGCGAATGGTGATTTTGTGCTGCTTGGCGAGAGCGTCTTCTTCCTCAGCAGTGCCGCTCCAAGGAGTCAATAACCAGCAAGGATTTTCGCTCGACCAGTGAGCGTGGAAGTCATCGATGCGATCACAATAGCGGATGTTTTCATCGCGAAGTGTGGTCGCGCGGGCGAGGATGGTTTTATGAATCGAGGCGAGAATTTCCACCGCTTCACGAATGAATTCTTCTTTTTCGATGAAGGATTTTTCGTTCGATGCTTGATCGCGACGAGAAATCGCTACCTTGCGCGATTCAAGATCGCGGGGGCCAATCTCGATGCGGATGGGCACGCCTTTTTTCACCCACTCCCACTTTTTCACGCCGCCGCCGATGTCGCGGGCATCGACGTGCACGCGGAGGGGATCACCGTGGTAAAGCTGATTGCGCAAGGTGCTGGCCAGTGCTTGGCAGGCATCGATCACGGCATCTTTGGTGTCTTCTTTCGGAGTGACAGGGATGATGACGATTTGCTGCGTGGCGACGCGTGGAGGCAGGATTAAGCCATCGTCATCGGAGTGAGCCATGATCAGCGTGCCGATCATGCGCGTGGAAACACCCCAGGAGGTGGTATGGACGTGCTGGATCGAGCCGTCGCGACCGGTGAACTTGATGTCTTGCGCTTTGGAGAAATTCTGTCCCAAGTAGTGCGAGGTTCCTGCTTGGATGGCCTTTTTGTCCTGCACCATGGCTTCCACCGTGAGTGTCATCTCCGCGCCAGGAAAGCGCTCATTCTCGGTTTTTTCACCGGGAATTACGGGGATGGCGAGGTGATCGCGGAGAAATGCCTCGTATTCGCGATGGATCAAGCGCGTCTCGACCATGGCTTCCTCTTGGGTTTCGTGCGCGGTATGTCCTTCTTGCCAGAGAAACTCAGCGGTGCGCAGGAACATGCGCGGACGCATTTCCCAACGCATGACGTTCGCCCACTGATTGATCAAAAGGGGCAGATCGCGATAGGAGTTAACCCAACGTGCGAATGCGGCTCCGATGATGGTTTCGGAGGTAGGACGGATCACATAAGGTTCGTCCAGTTTTCCGGTAGGAATCATCTTGGTCTTGCCCGTGACTTCATCCTTCACGGTTTCCAGACGGTGGTGCGTGACCACAGCACATTCCGTGGCAAATCCTTCCGCGTGCTCAGCTTCTTTTTCGAGGTAGGAAAGGGGAATCAGCAGCGGAAAGTACGCGTTTTGGTGGCCGGTGGCCTTGAAGCGGCGGTCGAGCTGTTGCTGAATCAATTCCCAGATGCCATAGCCCCACGGCTTGATCACCATGCATCCACGGGTTTCCGAATTCTCCGCAAGATCCGCACCGCGGATGACTTGCTGGTACCATTCGGGAAAATTTTCTTGGCGTGTTGGTGTGATGGCTGATTTCGCGTCTGACATAGTCTTGGGAGGTCAGTTTACCACAGGGCGAAGGAAAAATCACGGCTTATTTGGTGATTTTGCGGAATGTGGTGGGCGAGCCTCCGGTTGATTTGCCAACAAGTGAATCAGGCTTGCTCGAAACTGATTCGCTCGCTATGATCTTCGCAGATCTCATGCGATTCTGCGCATTGGACGCATCGAATGTTTTCCCATCTTGTGCATGAAACTGGTTAGTTTGATTTTTTCCTTATGCAGTGCCGTTTTGCTGGCTCATGACGTGAATCAGGTGAAGTCCGAAATGAAGATCGCCGATGCGGGATGGCAGGCTCAGGTGGAAATCGAATGTTGGGCTCTCTATCCGGAAGATGGAGCACACTTGCCTGACGAAAATGATCAGGACAATTTTGCGGGTGCGGATTGGATGAAGCAATTGACGCAGGCGGAGTTAACCAAAATGAAGCAAACGGCGGAAACGTATCTGAAAGATTGTTTTCAGCTCACATTGGGTGGAGAAAAGCTTTCGTATGAGATTGAGTTTCTCGATTTCGCCGTGCCTGATCCCGTTTGGAAATTGACCGAAAATGGTCAAGCGGTGTATCGCATGGCGCTGCGAGGAACTTGGGCCGCAGATGCTTCTGGTGCACTTCAGTTGCAATGGTCAGACTATTCCGATGAACCGTTGTCTTTGCAGTTGCATACTCCCGACGCCAATGGAGTGGACCAGATTCGTGTGATGCGTGTCTTGGTTGGCACTCCTGAAGTTTTGACCCAGGTGTCAGCTGCGGGCAAAGTGGAGCAGGCAAAAAAAACATCACTTGTGGAATGGATCGTCCATGGATTTCAGCACATCATTCCCAAGGGCCTCGACCACATCTTATTCATCCTCGGCTTGTTTTTGCTGCAGCCCAAAATTCGCCCACTTCTGGCTCAGAGCACGGCATTCACCATTGCACATTCCATTACCTTGGGCATGGTCGTAGCGGGATGGTTTACCGTGCCATCGAGCATCGTGGAACCTGCCATCGCGCTCAGCATTGCTTATGTAGGCTTGGAAAACATGTGGGTCAAGGAGCTGAAACCATGGCGTGTGCTGTTGATTTTTGCGCTGGGATTGCTGCACGGCATGGGATTTGCCAGCGTGATGAAAGACTTGGAGATCCCAGCGGGAAGTATTTTCACTCCGTTGTTAGGATTTAACATCGGGGTAGAATGCGGTCAGCTGGCGGTGCTACTCGGGGCCTTTCTGGTGACCGGGGCCATACTTCAACGTCCGATATTTGCAAGAGTCCGCTGGGTCGGCTCGCTGTTGATTGGCTTGATGGGATTGTATTGGACGATTGAGAGAATCGTTGGCTGATTTTTCTTCAAAACCGATGCTTGCCAGATGGGGGATCATGGGTCTAGGATGCCCGCCCCCACCATGATGATCATGGGCCCGTAGTCCAATGGATAGGACGATGGTCTCCGAAGCCGTAGGTACAGGTTCGATTCCTGTCGGGCCCACTTTTCATCTATGCTTTCGATTGATATGGGAAATCGCTGCATTATGCTATGCGCAGTGATTTTTTGTGCTAGAGTAGTCTCATGCAAAAGGAACTACTCGCGCATCCTGTTTTCGCCATGGCGGCGGAACAATTTGACTCCGTTGCGGATTTTTTACAGTTGCCGGATGATCTACGCGAGCGCTGCAAATGGCCGAAACGATTGATCAGTGTGGCGGTTCCTGTGAAGTTGGATGATGGCACAACGAAGGTATTTTACGGGCATCGGGTGCAACATCACTTGACGCGAGGCCCGGTCAAAGGCGGCTTGCGTTATCACCCCGCAGTGGACCTCGGTGAGGTGGCGGCCTTGGCGATGTGGATGAATTGGAAGTGTGCCCTCATGGATTTGCCCTATGGTGGGGGAAAAGGCGGCATTGCGTGTGATCCGCGCAACATGAGCCGTGGCGAGCTCGAACGTCTGACTCGCCGTTTCACCATGGAAATGCTGCCCTTTATTTCGCCCGAAATTGATGTAATGGCTCCCGATATGGGCACCAACGAGCAGACCATGGCATGGATGACGGACACCTATTCGAGCCACATGGGCTACTTGGTGCCTTCGATCGTCACCGGAAAACCGTTAGGTATGCAGGGCTCTGCGGGTCGCACGCAAGCGACGGGTCACGGTGTGGCATTTCTCGCGAGCAATGCTTTGCAACGGCTTGGCATCAGCCTCACGCAAGCGACGGCGATCGTGCAGGGCTTTGGAAATGTTGGTTCTCATACGGCGGCGACCTTGTCATCGTTCGGGGTGAAAATCACGGGCATTGCCGATGCCTCGGGAGCGTTGTGGAATGCCGGCGGCATCGATGTGGTGGCATTGCGTGAATACGTGGCAGCGAATGGAGTGATCCTGGGCTTCCCAGGAGCCGATGCGATCGATGCCGAGGAAATGCTGTGCATGCCTTGTGACATTCTCGCGCCAGCAGCGTTGGATCGCGTGATTCATGCGGGTAATGCGGCTCGACTCCGCTGCAAAATTCTCGCTGAGGGCGCCAATGGGCCGACCACACCTGAAGCCGATCGCATCATCGCGGAGCGTGGCGATATCTTCGTGATCCCCGATATCTTGTGCAATGCCGGCGGCGTGACGGTGTCATACTTCGAATGGGTGCAAAATTTTCAACGCTTTCAATGGAATGAACGCGAGGTGATTACGAAGTTGGAAACCATGATGCAGCGGGCTTTTGAGAAAGTGACAAGCTATGCGGAGCGCCACAAAATCGGCCAGCGCACGGCGGCCCAAGCGATTGCCATCAAAACGGTGGCCGATGCCAAGGCGCTGCGCGGATTGTTTCCGTGAGTTTCATCACTTGCCAGCGTCGCGAAACTGTGTAGTCTCCGCCCATGCAGACCTATCTGGATTTGTTGCGCGATGTTCTCGAAAACGGAGAGCAGCGCCCGGATCGTACGGGCACTGGCACGCGTGCGGTGTTTGGCCGACAAGTTCGCTACGATCTGCGTCAGGGCTTTCCTTGCCTCACGACCAAGAAGTTGCACTTGCGTTCGATCATTCATGAGTTGCTGTGGTTCCTGCAAGGCGACACCAACGTGAAATATCTGCAAGATCATGGCGTCAGTATCTGGGATGAATGGGCCGATGAATCTGGCGATCTCGGTCCGGTTTACGGAAAGCAATGGCG
>CANHKJ010000053.1 GCA_947460915.1 Verrucomicrobiia bacterium | reverse complement strand
GCATAGACGTAGGCACAAATGCCTAGGCTGCGCAGATGAGACGCGTCTTTTTCCTCAAATATGATGGGCATGGTCGGTGGTGCGTGCATGGATTTTTGGAAACTAGAAGTTTGATGGTAAGAGGCTGGGAGGCGAGACGCCTCCGCCACGGTTTCATCAATGCAGGTAAGATTTCGGGCGATAGATGACGGCGAAGGGAATATAAATCAGAGCAAATGCAAGCATTAGCACGGTGAAAAATCGGTAGTAGGCTTGCCCCTCCAGCTTGGTTTGACCTCCGGAGAAGTAGCTCTTGTCGAAACCAATGCCGCTTTCTTGTTTGGGCTTCACGCCCAGTTCGGCCGCGCGCTTGCTGAGCCAGGTCTCGGCGGGGTGAAAGCGATCGGTCCAAGAGGGTTGTTTCGGACCCGCGGGCTGGGTGACATCAATGGTCAGGCCAATGTCCCAGGCCGTGCCGTTTTTGCGATCAGGGCCTGCGGAAATCAGGCGGCAACTGCTTTGGCTGATGATTTTGTAGGTAATCGGATTGCCCCAAGGATCGGTGCCCAGCGAGGATGCATTGACTTTTTCAGGCGAAGGTAGGCGGTAATCATTCGCGGTAGCGTCATCGATGATAACTTGTGCTGCTTTTTCAAAGGCGCTACGAGTTTGATCAGGGAAATCGATGGATTTGAGTGAACCATGCTGGATGCGCGCAATGAGATCATCGGGAGTGCCCGTGACTTGATCGTGGCCAGGTAGAATGGCGTTACGAGCGTCCTTGACCCACTCGGGTTTTTGCTGGGATTTCAGGGCATCGAACTGCTCATGCCCCGAGGAGGGAATCTGGATGAAACGGTTGATTTCGGCGGTGAAAATATTTCCAAGGAATACGGCAGAGAGGTAGAATGCCATGACCAGTGATTTCATGTTTTTCGGCGCCTGCGTGTAGGAGAACTCGAGGCCGACGATCGAGATCATAATTTCGGCAGCAGTGATGATCACAAAGGCGAGGAGTTGCCACGCGACGGAAGGGCGCTGTCCGGCATCGATCCAGGTTTGGATTTGCATGATCAAGGCAAAGGAGGCGGCAACGAGGAACATGCCGATGCCGATTTTCCGCAAGGGGGTGAGTGGGAAAATTTTGTGGATCAGCGGATAGACAATGAAGGTGAAAAGCGGGATGTAGAGGAGAATCAAGATCGGGTTGATCGCCTGAATCTGCGAAGGCAACCAAGTCATGCCCATGAAATCAAGGTTCATGTGTTCCGCCTGCAAGACCCATGACGAACCAGTCTGATCATACAAGGCCCAAAACAGGGCGATGAAGATAAAAAGCGGGACTAGCTTGGCAAGGGAAACCAACCCCTCACGCGAAAACAATTCTCGGAAAAACTTAAGACCGCTCGCGGGAACGTGGATGAATTTTTTCCGACCTAACCAAAACATAAACGTGGCGATCGCCATCAGCACACCCGGCACGCCGAAGGCCCAGTGCGGACCATACCATTCGAGCAGCCACGGGGTGAGCAGGGTAGAAAAAAACGAGCCGAAATTGATCGAGAAGTAGAACCAGTTGTAGATCTTCGAGAGTAGATGCTGATTTTTGGCACCGAATTGATCACCCACGTGTGCCGATACGCACGGTTTGATACCACCGGAGCCGAGGCAGATCATCAGTAGGCCAGCGAGCAACCACGCCTGTGAATAGCCCACCGTGCCCATGCAAGCGAGAGCCGCGTGCCCCGCGCAATACAGCACACTCAGCAGCATGATGGTGCGATATTTTCCGAGAAATATATCACTGAGTAAGGCACCAAGAAACGGCGTGAGATAAACGAGCCCGACAAATTGATGGTAACGCTCGGTGGCCTCGGCATCGGACATTGGATTGCCCACTTGCCCGTCCATCAGCCAGAGGTATTTGGTCATGAATACCACGAGGATCGCGCGCATTCCGTAAAAGGAAAAGCGCTCCGCCGCCTCATTGCCGATGATGTAAGGGATACCCGGAGGCATCGCGGAGGAGTCCAGCGGGACAGTGCGGATCGATTGGCTCATGCGCGCTCAGTATGGGATCAATTCATGAAAGTGGGCAAGAAAAAGTCTGCGACTCTCATTCCAAAGATCGCTGCGCTTTGGAATCGACGGCACAGGATTTTCCGCTATGATGCGCGGCATGCAAATCCTTGATCAGATTGGTATCGCACTGGGTCTTGCCACCTTAGCGGGACTAAATCTTTACCTCACCGTTTTCATTGCTGGGCTCGCCGTGCGTTTTCAATGGATCGAGTTATCCGGAGCCTATGAAAATCTCGCTGTGCTAGGAAATCCTTGGGTGCTCGGTGTCGCGGGAGCCTTGTTCGCGATTGAATTTTTTGCCGATAAAGTGCCGTGGGTCGATAGCACATGGGATGCGGTGCACACAGTGGTGCGGCCTGCGGGTGGCATTTTTCTCGCCCTAGCAGCACTGGGGCAAATGGACCCGACGATCACCGTGGTGGCCGCGCTGTTGGCTGGTGGTGCCGCTTTGGCTACCCATAGCACTAAGGCGAGCACACGCTTGATTCTCAATGCCTCGCCCGAACCCGTCTCGAACTGTGTGGCGAGTGTAGCAGAAGATGGTCTGGTCCTCGGCGGACTCGGTCTGATGAGCATCGCGCCGTTAGTGGCACTAGTGGTTTTCACGATTGTGGTGATTTTTTGCATCGTGGTGACACGCTGGCTATGGAAAAAAGTCACACGCTTGAGGAAAAAAAATCGCGCAGTGGAAGGAGTAGTCGCATGAGTGACGCATTCGGAGCACTCGAGCTTGGCGGTACCAAAGCCGTGGTCGCCGTTGGTCGCATCGTCGCTGGTCAAGCGGTAATCGAGGAAGAATGGCGCTACCCGACGACATCGCCCGAGCAAACACTGGCCCAAGCGGCGGCCTGGTGGCGGGAACGCGGGGGCGTGACGAGCGTGGGAATTGGCAGCTTTGGACCGATTCGCGTGGATCGCCGTGCGCCTGATTTTTCGAGCTTCCTACGCACGCCGAAGCAGGGGTGGGAGGGATTTTCGTTGGGAGATTTTTTTGCCCATCATTTGCCGCAGACTCGCTTGTCACTGGACACCGATGTGAATGCCGCCTTGCTGGGAGAAATGCGCCAAGGTGCCGCGCAAGGTCTTCGCGATGCCATCTATCTCACGATTGGCACAGGCATCGGCGCAGGCGTTTGTGCAGAAGGAAATCTAGTCCACGGCACATTGCATCCCGAGATCGGCCATCTGCGGGTGCAGCGACATCCCGATGACAACTTCGCGGGCGTATGTCCCTTTCATGGCGACTGCTGGGAAGGCCTTGCCAGTGGTCCGGCGATCGACAAACGTTGGGACCGCCCAGCGCATTTGGTAGAACCAGAGCACCCCGCGTGGGAGATGCAGGCTTGGTATTTAGCGCAGGGAATTTTAGCAGCATGTGCGATTCTTTCCCCTGCGATGATCATCCTCGGCGGCGGAGTCTCGCAGGCAACCGGACTGCACGAAAAAGTGGCACGCCATCTCGATGCGCTAAGTGCTGGGTATTTCGAAAATCTTGGATCAAGACTGACAGCGCCGCAACTCGGTCAGCAAGCCGGGATCATCGGCGCGATGCTACTGAATGAAATATGATGTGAAGAGTAAAACACACTTTTCTCCTTGCGCAGCGGGGAGAAGACTCTAACATTGCGTCGATATGAATCCCTACGAATCTCCCACGTTTGATGTAGTCGCTGCACAAGATGAGACCACTCGCGTCTCCTTCGTTCGCAAAACGTATTGGCACCTCGCAGGTGCAGTGGCGGCCTTCGCGCTGATCGAATACATGCTATTGAATGCTGGTTTGGAAGAGTCGGTCTTCTCCCTTTTGTCCGTGAAATACGCGTGGCTGATGGTCATGGGCGCCTACATGGGCGTTTCCTGGATCGCTCAAAAGTGGGCCAATAGCAGCACTTCTCTCGGCGTGCAGTATGCTGGACTCACGCTTTTTGTCGTGGTAGAAGCATTGATTTTCCTCCCGATCTTGATGATCGCCAATGGCATGGAGAATGGAGTGATCGCCAAAGCAGGCTTGGTCACAGTCGCCATGGTCTTAGGCCTGACGCTCATCGCTTTCACCACACGCAAGGATTTTTCCTTTCTCGGCGGCATGCTCAAAATCGGCGGCATGGTGGCGCTCGGCGTGATCGTGGCATCGTTTTTCCTGCCCATCACACTGGGCACATGGTTCTCGGCCTTGATGATTCTTTTCGCCAGCGGATCGATCCTCTATAGCACCAGCAACATCATGTATCACTACCGCACCACGCAACACGTGGCCGCATCGCTCTCACTCTTCGCCGGCGTTGCCCTGCTATTCTGGTATGTGCTGCGCCTGTTCATGAGCCGCGACTAAGCTCCACGGCGAAAATTTTCATCCTCATGTGCTGCGGCGCGTGGGGATTTTTTTTGGCATCGCCCCTTGCACATCGGCCCATGCTGAGTAATATAGCGCCGAACAAGCAAACTACCATCATGAGCGAATCGACACCAAAAATCACTGCCTACCTGAAAACTTTTTGCGGCTGGAGCGAGGGAGTGCGTGCCGTCATGCGCAAGTATGACCTCGCCTTCGAGGAAAAGGACATCATAAAAAATCCAGCATTCCGCTGGGAAATGGAAACCAAGAGCGGCCAGCAAATGTCTCCCTGCGTCGAGATCAACGGCCAGATGCTGCCCGATATTTCCGGTGCCGAGGTCGAGGAATGGATGATCGCGCAAGGCCTTGTTACTCCTGTGGACAAAGAAGCCGACGCCCCCACGAACTCGGCCTGCAGCGATGAGCAACACGCCGCCATGGCGCGTGCTCAACTGCCTCCCGTCTCCAAGATCAAGTTCTTCAGCTAAGCGCTTGATCCAAATCGGCGAGGATGTCGTCGATGTGTTCGATGCCGATCGACAAACGAATCAGTTCTGGCGGAATGCCACAGGCTTTTTGTTGCTCGGCATTGAGCTGGGAATGTGTTGTCGTCGCCGGATGAATGGCTAACGATTTTGCATCGCCGACGTTGGCGAGGTGGCGGAACAGTTTCAGCGAATCAATGAACTTCGCGCCTGCTTCCGCACCACCTTTGATGCCGAAAACGACCATCGAACCGCCCAAACCGCGCAGGTATTTTTGATTCATCGCAGCTTGAGAATCGCCTTCCAGCCCCGGGAAACGCACCCACTCGACTGCGGGATGAGCGCTGAGATGTTTCGCCACGGCGAGGGCATTGCTGCAATGACGCTCCATGCGCAAGGGCAAGGTCTCGATACCCTGCATCGCCATCCACGCATTGTCGGGGGAGAGACAAGCACCAAGATTGCGCAGTGGACCCGTTCTCATTTTCAATATGAATGCCAAGGGAGCTAATGGCTCGGGGAGATCATGGCCCCAGCGTAAGCCGTGATAGGAGGGATCAGGCTGATCAAAGAGTGGATGCTTGCCAGCAGACCAGTTGAATTTTCCAGAATCGATGACGATGCCGCCGAGGCTGGTGCCGTGACCGCCGAGCCATTTGGTCAATGAGTGCACTACGATGTCTGCACCGTGAAGAATCGGTTGATTCAAAAAGGGTGTGGAAAAAGTGGCATCCACAATCAAGGGCAAGCCGTGGTAATGGGCGACCTTAGCGATCGCTTCGATGTCGGCAATTTCCAGTGCGGGGTTCGATACCGTCTCGCAAAAAATGGCGCGCGTTTTGTCATTGATCGCCGCGGCGAAATTGTTCGGATCATTGGAATCAACAAAACTGACATCGATGCCGAGTTGTGGCAGGATGTCTTTGAACTGTGTGTAAGTGCCACCGTAGAGGTTACGAGCGGAGACAATGTTGTCGCCTTTTTCTGCAAGGGTAATGATCGAGTAAAAAATCGCCGAGGTGCCCGAGGCCAGCGCCAATCCTGCGGCACCATGCTCCATCGCTGCGAGACGTTGCTCTAACACATCGCAAGTCGGATTCATCAAGCGACTGTAGATATTGCCAAGCTCTTTCAGTGCAAAAAGATTCGCCGCGTGCTCGGTATTGCGGAACACATACGAGGCCGTGCGATAGACCGGCACAGCGCAGGAAAGAGTTGTTGCTTCAGGAGAGTAACCAGCATGGATGCATTGCGTTTCGAGTTTCATGATGAACAGAAGTAATCATGAACGCACGTGCTTGTCCACTAGAGAAAATGCTCTCCAGATTCACGGTGCGCGGAAGTGTTTTTTCTCGGCTTCTGGATATTGTGGATCGGGCACTAAGGTTCCTGGAGCAATGCCTGTTAGCTCAATGAGCTGATTGTTGTAAGGACTGAACACAAAACCCGGTTGACCGGGAACGGCTTTAGCTACGAGAGATGTTGCGGTACTTACGGAAGGAGAATTGGCTGCGGCGTTTCGATTGTGGCTTCGAGCCCGACTGCATCACCAGCCAGCATGCGAATAGAATCAACGCAGTAGCCAAGCCAAACCAGATGGATTTTTTCTTCATAACTTTTCCCCATCCTAGCAAAATCATCATGCTGGGCAAAAATGGAATTTTTGATCGTGGCGACAGATGCCTTACTCCGCGTTGTCGAGGTATTCTTGTTTGGCTCCGCTGTCGGTAACTTCGGCGGAATTACGATGAACATCGTAGAAGCCGATTCCTTTTTTCGTAAGCCATGTGAGTTCTGGTTTGAGACGGTCCTCGAAGCTGGCAAAATCTTTGTTTTTCTCAGCAGTCCATGCCGATTCTGCCAGAGCGATGAGGCGCGGCCAGGTCATGAAATCGCGACGGCTTTGCGTGATCGTTGTTTCCGTCCACAGGCACGCTTGGATGCCGCGCACTTGTTTTTCTTGACTCTCTGTGAGCTTGAGGTTGGCTGGAAACGCATAGACATCGCTGAGTGGATTGATGCCATTCCAGTTGCGTCCATTCTTGTGACTGGGGTGTTGCAAGAAATCAAAGTAGAATGGTCGGCGTGGGCATAGAATCACGGGATAGCCATCTTTGAGCGCTTGCTGCAATATGGCAGGTTTGTCGTGACGCCACCAAAAGATCAGCGTTTGATCTTTCGACAGGTCACGAGCGGCGATCTCATCCCAACCACCCGTCTCGAAGCCGAGTGCGTTGATTTTTTTTGCCATGCGTCGATTGAACCAGGTCTCCACAGCTGCGAGATCTTTGAGATTTTCTTGCTTCATCAAGGCCTGCACTTCGGGGAGTTTGGGCCATTGTTGCCAGCCGAAATGCACTTCATCACCACCGAAATGGATGACGCCAGCATCAGGAAACAAGGCCGCAACTTCGGTGAGAATGTCATCGAGAAATGTGAGGGTTTCGGGTTTAGCGGGGTTGAAGGTAAAGTGCGGCCATTTTTCGTAGCCACCACCATCGTGCTGCGGGTAACTGCGCACTGCGGCATCGGCATGACCGGGCATATCGATCTCGGGGATCACGATGATGTGTCGCGCCTTAGCATAGGCAACAATCTCTTTGATTTGCTCTTGGGTGTAAAATTGTGCGGGCGCATCCTTGCGTCGATCAGTCTCGGCGCCACGTGCGCCGATGCGAGTGAGCTCGGGGTATTTTTTGATCTCGATGCGCCAGGCAGGAGAATCGGTGAGATGCCAGTGAAAGCGATTCAATTTGTAACGCGCCATGGCATCGAGTTGGCGTTTGATGTTTTCGGTAGTGGTGAAATGACGGGAAACATCGAGCATGTAGCCGCGCCAAGCGAAGCGGGGTTGATCGACGATGTCTTGGCAGGGCACTTGGAGCGTGCCGTCTGGTGATTTTTCGGCAGAGGAAATGAGCTGCGCCAAGCTTTGCAATCCGTAGAATTTTCCGGTATCAGTAGCGGCATGAATGTTGATGACCTCACGGGTCACGCGGATGACGTAGCCTTCACCTGTGGGGATCGGATAGTTGTCAGGCAGGCTTTTTTCATCGAGCAATTGCACTGCACAAGCGGCATCAGCTGGTGCCATCTTAAGATCAATATCGCTATCCTTGAGAACGCTCAGCAGTGTTTGTTCTGTGCCGGTTGGCAAGTAAACGAAAGAGCTGGGCTTGAGCGAAAAATGCCCGTCGCGCAGTTTGGTATCAAGCGGTTGCGGAATGATCCCCGCATGACAGCAGAGCAGCGAAAGAAACCAGAACAAAGTTTTATGCATGCAAGAACGATACAGTTTGAGCATGCAGCGGCAAGTCGTAAAACGGGTGTAACTGAAAGGAATGGACAAACGGGAAGCTAGCAAAGGGATTCGTGCAGGCTCAAAATATAGGATAATTATTCGTAATGGAGGCCTATCGAGACAGGATTTTCAAGATTCCAAGAGGAGATGGAAGACGCAAGACTTGAAAAGCCCAGTTATTCATTTGTTTTTGATGATCAGAAAAATCCGTGATAATCCGTGGTTAAAAATGCCCTTTGCTCTGAAACGAACGAAACGCAAAGGAGCGGAGTTCGCAAAGGAAATCGCAGAGGATTTTTCATCTGCCCATAACTTTCAGTAATGCCCTGAAAATCATCAACCAATCACCGATCACAATTCACCCATAGCTGAACTACTCATCACAACCCCAAGCTCAATTGCTGCGCGGGTCGTGATTTTTGGAGAATCACGATGCGATTGGTGTTCGTGCCTTTGCTGGCATTGTCAACTCCCCAGCAGTTGGATGTTTTGGTGAATTCTTGGTCGTTGATCAAGACTGCGATAGCTTGCAAGCCCGCTGACGCTGCGGCCGGGATGACGAGTTCTTCTAGCTTAATTTTACCATTGCGCACTTCTCCGACTTCGAAGGCAACAATGCCACCATCAACAAGAACGCGTTGCAGTTCGCGAAAAACTTCACTCATCGCAGCTTGCCAATCTTCGGCTTTGCGCCATTGCCAAATCGGCACGGTCTTGGAGTCGATGCCATTGAACCAGCAGCGCAGCCAGTTGTCTTGATCGTATTGCACGATGTCGAGAAACGGCGGCGAGGTAACGACCAGCGCGATGCTAGAATCGGCGATGGCGGGCGTGTGCGCGCTACTCGCGGTGACACATTGAGCTTTTTTGCTAACGGCCTTGAGATTCGTTTTTTCGTCGGGGCTGAGATCCTTGAGCAGGCTAGCAGATTTTTTGAGAATGATCTTTCGGATATCGCGAACGGTAGGAACTTGGCCACGTTTTTCGTTAATCTTGATCTGCGAAGTAATCGATACCGCTTGGTTTGGTGGCAGTGTATAAACGGAAAAAAATCCACTGGAGTGCCCCGTGAGACGATTGGTCGCGACCATGCGAATCCAAGCATCGATATCATCGAGCGTGCCGGCCTTTTCTTTGGTGAGAAAATACTCACGCAGAGCGCAAAGTTCGCGCAAGGTATCGGGATGATAAAAAACTGCTAGATCTTCGCGAATTTCGCTAGGTGCAGTGATATCAATTTCTCCTAGCCGTTTTTCGATTTGCTTCAAATCCACCGAGCGCAAACGCGGCAAGCACAGCAAAGCAGATAGTGGATTGATGTCGCAGCCCACAGGCACGCGTTCGAGTAAGGCACTTTCTAACAAAGTCGTACCGCGTCCCATGAAGGGATCGTAGACTTTTTCGCTAGCCGTTGTAAATCGCTCGATGAAAAATCTCGGAAGTTGTGGCTTGAAGCAAGCGCGATACGATAACTCGTGCAATGAGTGCGCAGCGCGTTGTTTGGCGGTCCAGAACTCGTTGACGTAAACCGGAATACTGCGCCCAGCGCTGGCAATTTCGAGTATGCGCGTCGTTGTGCCGAAGTCAGAAAAATCGCGCATTTCTGCGTGAAAGGCATCGATCTGAGAAACGTGGCGCTGCATATGGCAGCTAACATGAACAGGAGAAAGCGCGGATGCAAGAGTGAATGAGGCACGAATCATTCGAATCTCATCGCACGGCTTTACACTTGATCGCTCTTTCGATTTCGGGCAGGGTTCCCTTGATGAGCCAACCAAACTGCCCTGTCTGCGATATGAATGAACTTTTGTCACACTCTACGATCTGGGAGTGTGTCACTTGTGGTCATGAGTGGCCGAAGGAAGAGCTAGCGGATGAAGCACCGGCAGATCGTGTGGTAAAGGATGCGCATGGAAATGTGTTAGCCGATGGCGATGTGGTACAAATGGTCAAAGATCTCAAGCTCGGAGGTACCTCACAGGTGTTGAAAGTGGGCACCAAGTCAAAACCGATTCGCCTCGTCGATGGCGATCACGAAATTTCCTGCAAGATGGAAGGACTAACGATTGCGCTCAAAGCGATATATGTGAAAAAAGTGCCGAATTAATCCAAATGGGACGCGGCTAGTGGAGTGTTTGTAAAGAATTGTAAAGCCCTAGTAAAGTTCCTTGGATCGTTTGCCTTTTCGTGAATGATGGAGAAGCGAACGAGATTTCGCACAAAATCCTCCATGAAAACAACACGCACTCTATTGACCTTGTTCTTCGCTTTGTCGGGCGCAAACGCTCTCGCACAAGATGGCGTCGTCGATCTCACCAAACTCCGCAACTACGCGAATCAACCACGCCCGGCGTACATCACGCGTGACAACACTCCGGGCAACAACGCGATCACGGATGCTGGTGCCACACTAGGGCGCATTTTGTTCTACGACAAACGCCTGTCACGCAACAGCACCGTGAGTTGCTCCTCGTGCCACGAGCAATCACGCGGCTTCGGCGATGATGCCACCGCCAGCCTCGGCGTCAATGGCTCCACTGGTCGGCACTCGATGCGCCTGATCAATAGCCGCTTTTCGAACGAATCGAAATTCTTCTGGGATGAGCGAGCTGCATCACTAGAAATCCAAACGACCCAGCCGATCAAAGATCACGTCGAAATGGGCTTCAGCGGCACCAGCGGAGACCCCGCCTTCGCTGATCTAGTCACGCGCCTCACCGCCATTCCCGAGTATCGGGTGCTCTTCGCGATGACATTTGGTAATTCCACCATCACCGAAACACGCGTGCAACAATCTCTCGCGCAATTCGTTCGCAGCATCCAGTCCTTCGATTCCAAATACGACACAGGCCGCGCTCTGGCAAATGACAACCAACCATTTCCGAACTTCACGGCAGCAGAAAATGCCGGCAAGGCCTTGTTCCTCAACCCACCCGGACCAGGCGGCGGTGCCGGTTGCGCGGGCTGTCATGCGCCACCAGAATTTGCCATCGATCCGAACACTCGCAACAATGGTGTCATCGGGGTGATCGCAGGCGGCACCGATCTCACAAATACCCGCTCGCCCTCGTTACGTGATTCAGTAGGCCCCGGAGGACAATCAAACGGTGGTCTCATGCACGATGCCAGCAAAGCAACTCTTGCAGATGTCATTAACCATTACAATGCGATCCCCGCAGACAATGCCAACCTCGACAACCGCTTGCGCCGACCCGGTGGAGGCCCGCAAAATCTCAATCTCACCCAAACTCAAAAAAACAACCTAGTTGCCTTCCTCCTCACCCTCACCGGCGCTAACGTTTACACAGATGAAAAATGGGCGACACCCTTCAATACTCAAGGCGAACTCGAACTGATCATCCTGCCCGAATCCGCGACGACTCTCACCAAAAACTCCAATGGCACCGTGACCATCCGTTGTACCGCCGCCAAAGACCTCACCTATCGTTTTGAGACCTCCAGCAATCTCAATCAGTGGAGCCTCATTACCACCGTTACCGCCGATGCGAATGGGCTCATCGAGCGAACCGTCACCGCCCCCAACCCAAATCAATTCTTCCGATTCACCTACACGCCTTGATTTTTCTGGAAAAATCAACCTTTCCTGGCGCATGCAGCTCATCCCCTCATGCGCCACTTTCCTCGATCAAGACACAGTTTCTTCTTCCCTGTGAGGCCGAATTCACGTGTAATTCCGCACCCGCTCATGAGCAATCCGTTTCGAGAAGATTTAGTTTCGCGCACCCGCCCTGAGGCGTGCACCGTTGTGATTTTTGGCGCCACAGGCGACCTCACTCACCGCAAGCTAGTGCCTGCGCTCTACAACCTCGCACTCGATGGCGAGTTGCCACCCGGCGTGAAAATCATCGGCTTTGCCCGTCGCGAAAAAACCGATGCCGAGTTCCGCGCCGGACTCGAAGAGCTCAATCGCAAAGTATCGCGCACGGGTCATGATGACGCCGTATGGAGCAGCATCGCGCCGAACATTCACTACCACCAAAGCGAGTTCACCGATGCCGATGGCTATGCCCGCCTCGCAGCAACACTCGATGCCATCGATCGCGATCGCGGCGGCAAGGGCAATCGACTTTTCTACATCGCCAGCGCGCCCGAGTTTTTTGACGACATTCTCACCCAACTAAAAGACGCCGGGCTCAACGAAGCCAAAGAAGGTTGCTGGGCTCGCGTCATCGTCGAGAAACCTTTCGGCACCGATCTCGCGACTGCCCAACGCCTCAACCGCGTGGTGAATCAGACCTTCAAGGAACAAGACACCTACCGCATCGATCACTACCTCGGCAAAGAAACCGCGCAAAACCTCATGGTCCTGCGTTTTGCCAATGCCATTTTTGAACCACTCTGGAACAGTCGCTACATCGAGCAAGTCCAGATCACCTGTTCTGAAAATCTCGGCATGGAAGGCGGCCGCGGTGGTTACTACGATAAATCCGGCGCACTCCGTGACATGGTGCAAAATCACCTCCTTCAGCTCCTCAGCCTCGTTGCCATGGAGCCACCCACCGACCTCAGTGCCGATGGCGTGCGCGATGAAAAAGTCAAAGTCATTCGCTCGATGCGCAAGTGGGACACTCCCGAAAAAGTCGCGCAAAACGTCGTGCGCGCCCAATACACCAAAGGCAGCGTCAGCGGCAAATCGGTGCCCGGCTATCGCGAAGAAGACCGCGTCGATCCCGAATCGATGACCGAATCCTACGTCGCCCTGCGCATCATGATCGATACCTGGCGCTGGAGCGGAGTCCCGTTCTACATTCGCGTTGGCAAGCAACTCCCGAAAAAAGCCACCGAGATCTCCGTGCACTTTAAGTCTCCTCCCGGCGTGCTTTTCAATGCCCTGCCCACCGGCGTTCCCGGCGGCAATGTGCTCGCCATCCGCATTCAGCCCGATGAAGGCATTTCTCTGCGCATGGTCTCGAAAATCCCAGGCACTAGCTTGCGCCTTGAGCCCGTCAAGATGGACTTCCAATACAGCACCAGTTTCGGCAAGCCCAGCCCCGAGGCCTACGAGCGACTCCTCCTCGATGCCATCGCCGGTGATGCCACCCTTTTCGCCCGTCGCGATGAAGTCGAAGAAGCATGGAAATTCATCGATTGCATCGAGCAAGCATGGCACCAGGCCGCGAGTCCCATGCCCATGGCCGAATACGTTGCTGGCACCTGGGGACCCAAGGAAGCCGATGACCTGCTCCATGAAGATGGAAACACTTGGCGCCGACTCTAACCGCACATCATCATGAGCAGCGATTCACCATCCACTCCCCTCGCAACCTCCGTTGCCACCACCAGCCAGCCCGACGTCGATCCCATACTCGGCCAAGAAGTGGCCATCGGACGCATCGATGCCGAATTGCGCAAGCTCTGGGCCGTGGATGAAGCCCGCACCAATGCATGCCTCATCAACTTTGCCGTCTATTCTGAAGAAAAAGGCTCTCTCACCAAAAATTCGCACATCGTCAGCGAACTCACCCGCGAGCACGCCTGCCGCGCCCTCCTCGTCGAGATGGATCGCAGTGCCTCCGAGCCCTCCCTACGCGCTTGGGTCACAGCCCACTGCCACCTCAGCCAAGGAAAAAAATCCGTCTGCTGCGAACAAATCGCTTTCGCCCTCACTGGCGTCTCTCGCGGCCGACTCCGCAACACCGTCTTCGCCCACCTTACCAGCGATCTCCCGCTCATTCTCTGGTGGCAAGGAGAACTCTCACCGATTTTCGAAGAACGCCTCTACTCGGTAATCGATCGCTTCGTCTTCGATAGCTCCGCTTGGGCTAATCCGAGCGACTCCTTCGCAATCATTAACCAAGCCGTGCACGGTAGCACTCGCGCCCTTGTCATCCAAGACCTTGCCTGGACCCGCACCTTTCACTACCGCTTGGCCCTGGCCTCATTATTTGATGATCCTCTCGCCCAGCAAAATCTGGGCAGCATCTCCGAGATCGAGATCACCCACCATCCGCGCCATCGCAATTCCGCGCTGCAACTCCTTTCTTGGCTCGCCACGCAAGCCGGTTGGCGCCAAGGTCTTGAGCTTCCTCTCGCCGTGGCCCACAAGCACCAGAACAAAGAAAGCTTTCCCTTCGAGCACAAAACCGGCGAGCCAATCCACGCGATTCTCACCAGCGACGAAAATGCCGCGCCCATCGCTCAGTTGCGCATCACGGGCGGCCCCATGGTGCTACTCGTCGATCGCGCTCCAGGCTCCGCTCATGTTCACATGCGCCTCTCCGTTGGTGACCACGTCACCGAATCTCTCGCCCCCGCTGACTGCGACGACTGCTCCATGCTCATCGGCGACCAACTCGCCCGCGGCGGCAAAAACTCCCTCTTCCTCAAAATCCTCCCCCTATTCCGCAAACTGCTGGATTGATGGGGGAAGTTCTTGGATCTTGATTGTTGGTTAATCACGCACTGAGTTTCTATCGCACCAAAGTCACAATCACACTTCAGTATCGCCGAGCGGGAACAACGAGCTGGGAAATCTAGACTGTTTGCCAAAATTACGTTCCGTC
>CANHKJ010000052.1 GCA_947460915.1 Verrucomicrobiia bacterium | reverse complement strand
GAGAGATCGTGGCCGTGGGCTTTAGCCGCACCGGCGAGAAGTTCAATGTGGTTGATCCAATACTCAAGCTTACCGCGCAGAAGCGCCGTTTTTTTGCGGAAAAAATTGAAGGGCAGCAAGCAAAGGATGGCGATGCCGAGGCCCGCAGCGGTGGCGATGAGCGCCTCGGCGATGCCACCAGATACCTTGGTGACGGCGAGTTGGTCATTGCCCACGAAATTGAAGGAGCCCATGATGCCGACCACGGTGCCGAGCAGGCCGAGAAGCGGCGCGAGGGTGATGACGGTGGAGAGCACCCAGAGGCGGGCTTCGGATTTCTCTAACAGATTGCTCGCATGCAATTGCATAGCTGCAAGCGGTGCAGTATTGGCATGCTGGAGTCCTTCGCTAAGGTTGGCGAGGTAAGGGTCGGTGCTTTTCACGCACTGATCGTGGGCTGCGCCAAATGCACCAGTGCCAATGGCTTCGCGGGCTTGTTCTTGGGCCGCGGCATTAACGCGATTGTTGAGCGAAATCCACCAAATGGAGCGATCAATGATCACGCAGAGGGCAAGAAAAAACAGTAGAAGCATGGGCCACATGATGGGGCCACCTTTTTCGAAGTATTCGACGAGGATGTGTGATAGCATGGGAAAGATTAGCTGAGGCGGAAGACGATCGGGATCTTGTAGCGGCGGGCGGATCCGGTAGGGAACTTCCAGCGGCTGCGGATGGTGGAAACTGCAGCGTTGTTGAGGGTGCTGAAGGGACAAGGTGACTTGACCCAGGCACTGAGCACGCGGCCATCAGTGCCGACGATGAACTCGACGATAACGGTGCCTTGTTGATTGCTGCGGCGTGCCGTCAAAGGATAGGCTGGCGCGGGCTGTCTGCCGGCTCCGCTGCCAAAGGAGAGAGGTGTGGCAGTCGCAGGAGGGTTGTTGCTATTGGCTTTGCTGGCGGTCGGGCCTGTTGGCTTATTGGTTGATCTGGTGACAGCGGGGGCGACTTTGGTGGCGGTCTTGCGAATGACTGGAGCGGGGAGATCAGGTACGTCAGGTAAGCTCGGCATTGAGAGCATTTCAGGCATCGGCGGCGGGCTCAACTCGGCGATGACGGGAAGATTTTGTGCAGGAGTCGGTTGAGTGGCCGCGAGTGGTGCCGCTTCACTGCTGGGCTCGGTAGCATTCTCACTTGGGATTTCCTCCGTCAGCGCTTGCTTCATGGGAGCCTCGAGTGCGATGCTTGTCTGCAAGGCAATGGTCTTCGGCTTCGGCAGGATGGCGAGAACCCACTCTTGTTTTACGCAGAAACCAATGACTGCCCCGAGAAAACAACTCAGCCAGATGGCTAAAGTGCCTACTTGTAGTGCGTATGGAATGCTTTTATTCATGGCGCGAGGACACTATTGAGAATGAATCTCAATAAGTAAAGCGAAATTTTTTGGAAAAAGTGTTTTTTGATGCTTATGAAGATGTTTTCCTGATTTTTAGCCGAAAAAATGGGCCAAGCCTTCGAAAACACCGGCGCTGCATGGCTTGGTGCAGAGGAATCCACCTTGCGCGGCGACATGTTGCTTCACATCGTCGACGGCATTGCTGGGGCAAGCGATGCGACTGGCGACCGTGTCATCGAGCATGGCTAAGTCATTGTGGCTATCGCCCATGGCACAGATGCCTTCCGCGCCGATGCCGAAGATCATGCCCACGGCAGTGAGGCTGCTGCCTTTTTGGTAGTCCTTGTGGCCGAAGCGTAGGTAGATCGAGTTGCGCTGCCAGCCGAGGGCGGAATCGGGCGGGACGATGAGGTGCACTTGCTCGATGATCCAGGCCATCTCGTCTTCGGTACGCGAGATGATGCCTGCTGGTTCGCCAGGTTGCTCAATCCATTGAGCGCCCGTGTGCTCCTCGACGACATCGCGGATTTTTTTCAACAAGCGCTTCGATTTTTTGAGCAGCTTGGCAATGTCGCGATCACAGGCTTCGTTCCAAGTCTTGACGCCGACAAAGCGTCCGACGGCATTGGGGAGAAAAATTTCTCGTTCTCGCACGATGGCGAAGTCTGGCAAGATGGTGAAGCGGCTCTCGATCAGTCCTTGCACCAAATGCTCCATGGAGCGGCCCGTGTTGATGCCCCAAAGCGCTTGTTTTTCTGCGCGCAGCCACTGGATCGCCTCAAAAAACTCAGGGATTACGGGTGGTTGTGCGGCAGGATCGTGCAGCGTGCCGTCGAAGTCAAAAGACAACAACCATTGAGCTTGATCCGGAGGTGGCAGCGTGCGCATGGCTCGACATAGCCCAGCGCATGATGAGAGGCAACTGCGAATCGGGAAATACCTCGCATTTTCAATCCTTGCGGGTCATTTCCACAAAAACATCTTCCAGCGTTGGTTCATCACGATACACCGTGCGCAGTGGCCAGCCGTATTGCGCGGCGAGCAGGGCGATCGGTTCGCGCACATCGCTGCCGGAATCACTGAGAATGTGGAAACGCGTCCAGCCGCCATCGACGGGCTCGGGGCGGACTTTTTTCACGTGATCGATGCGTCCCAGAGCCGCTGCGGCGACTTCGGGCTCAACCATCAACTCCGCCGTCACACGACCTGCAGCACGCATGTTGGCGACCAATTGCGCGGGGGTGTCAGATGCGCGGATTTTTCCGGAATCGATTATGATCACGCGGTTGCAGGTGATTTCCACTTCGTGCAAAATGTGCGTGGAAACGAGAATGGTGTGTGATTCACCGAGTCGCTTGATCAACTCGCGAATTTGGCGAATTTGGTTCGGATCGAGACCGTTGGTGGGTTCGTCAAGAATCAACAGCTCGGGGTCGTGCACGAGGGCATCGGCGAGCCCGACACGTTGACGGTAGCCCTTCGAGAGTGTCTTGATCATTTTTTTCTTCACCCCTTCGAGGCCGCAGGTATCAAGCACCTCATTGACTCGCTTGCGCGATTGCCCGCGATCAAGACCTTTCAAATTCGCGCGGAAGGAGAGATACTCGCGCACCCGCATGTCGTCGTAAAGTGGCACATTTTCGGGCATATAGCCGATTTTTCGACGCGCTTCGATCGATTGCCGAAAGATGTCAAAACCTGCGATCGAGGCTTGGCCAGATGTCGGAGGGAGATAGCCCGTGAGCATTCGCAAGGTGGTCGTCTTGCCTGCTCCGTTTGGCCCGAGAAAGCCGACAATCTCGCCGCGGTCGACGTGGAAAGAGATGCCGCGCACCGCCTGGTGACGTGCGTAGGATTTCGTGAGTTGGTTGACTTCGATCATGGAGTGATAATTTTCGCGGTGAAATGTTGACGTTCTGCCTCGCGCCGACTATGAACTCCCCCGCGCGTATCGCCAAGTGTGAAATTTTGACGAACTGCGCAAACAAAGTTTTGTACCATGAAACAATCCATAAGCGCGCGCTTGAATGCTGATTTGCTCGACGAAATGTATGCTCGTTGGAGTGCTAACCCTGACTCCGTAGATGCGCAGTGGGCGATCTTTTTCGAGGGATTTTCTCTCGGCGTTGCCCAGCCACCTAGCCGCGGGACAAACACAGCTGCTGCTTCTACCAGTGATCAACTGGCACCTCAAGGTGAACCAGATTTCCGCGCCAAGGTTACGAGCATTGTCGAAAACTATCGCCGTCTTGGCCACACACAAGCACACATCAATCCGCTTGCAGACAAGCCTGAGACCAACCCGCGCTTGACTCCGGAAGCCCTTGGTTTCGGCGAAGCAGACATGGACAAAGAAGCTGCCTCTGCGTTTTTCCGCAGTGGCGAGCGCATGAAACTCCGCGATTTTTTCCGCGTCATGGAAGAAACTTATGCCAGTGCGATTGGCTTCGAGTTCATGCACATTCATAACACCGCCATCCGCCACTGGGTGCGTGAACGCATTGAAAATCGCCCACGCCGCGCACCAGAAAGTCGCGAGCAGCGGATCAAGTCCTTGCAATGGCTGATGCAAGCTGAAATTTTCGAAAGTTTCCTCGGCAAAAAATTCATCGGCGAAAAACGTTTCTCGTTAGAGGGCGGAGAAGGTGCCATGGTCGTGCTCAACGCCATTCTCGAAAAGAGCCTGACCTCTGGTGTGCAGGAGATCGAGATGGGTATGTCCCACCGCGGCCGCCTCAACGTGCTCGGAAATTTCGTCAACAAATCCCTCACCACGCTGCTTTATGAGTTCACTCCCAACTATGAGCCCGATCTCGTTGCGGGAGATGGCGATGTGAAATATCACCTTGGCTACGAAAGCATGCGCGATGTCCCAGGCGGCCAAGTGCGCGTTAGTCTCGCAGCCAACCCAAGTCACCTTGAGGCCGTCAATCCTGTCGTCGAGGGCAAAGCGCGCGCCCGCCAACGCATTCTCGGCGATGACGGTGCCGTCACCGATCGCACCCGCGTTCTGCCGATCTTGCTTCACGGCGATGCCGCTTTTGCTGGTCAAGGCTCCGTGGCCGAGGTCATCAATCTCTCGCAACTCCCCGGCTACCGCACCGGTGGCACGATCCATCTCGTCGTCAACAATCAAATCGGTTTCACCACCATGCCATCAGACGCCCGTTCGTCTGCCTATGCGACCGACGTTGCCAAAATGATCGAGGCTCCGATTCTTCACGTCAACGGTGAGCGCCCCGAGGAACTCTGGTGGGCCGCTCAATTTGCCCTCGATTTCCGCCAACAATTCAGCCGCGATGTCGTCATCGACATGTACTGCTATCGCCGCCAAGGCCACAACGAGACCGATCAGGCCGCATTCACCGCACCTCTCATCGCCAAGTCGATTGCCGCACGCGAGCCAATCAACTACCTCTACAAACAGGAACTGATTGCCAATGGCACCCTCTCCCAAGACGAGGCCGATGCCATCGAGAAAGCCATTTGGGACAAACTCGAAGCCGGCTACCAAAAAATGGTCGAGCTCCAAGAAAAAGGCGATCGCACCGCATTCAGTGGCTCCACCGCCATCGAACAAGTTCCCTACCATCACGCACCTGTGCCCACCGGTGTCGATGCCGCACAGCTTGGGCACATCGGGAAAGTTCTCACCACGGTTCCCGAAAATTTCCACCTTCATACCACCCTCGAAAAACGCTTCATCCCACGCCGCCGTGAGGCCATGGAAAAAGGCCAAAACATCGATTGGGCACTCGCCGAGGCACTCGCCTTTGGCTCGCTCCTTCTCGAAGGCAATCCCGTTCGCCTCTCCGGCCAAGACGTTCGCCGTGGCACCTTCAGCCATCGCCACGCCGTATTCTACGATTACGAGACCCGCGAGCGCTACATTCCGCTACAAAACCTCGGTGAAAACCAAAGCCGTTTCTGCGTTTACAACTCCCTGCTCTCCGAGTTCGCCGTTCTTGGCTTCGACTACGGCTACTCCCTCGGCGCACCAAACATGCTAACCATGTGGGAAGCCCAATTCGGTGACTTCTCCAACGGCGCTCAAGTCATCATCGATCAATTCATCGCCTCTGCGGAATCCAAGTGGCAAACCCCTTCTGACATCACCCTGCTCCTGCCCCACGGCTACGAAGGCCAAGGCCCCGAGCACTCCAGCGCCAGATTGGAACGATTCCTGCAACTCTGCGCCGAAGACAACATGATCGTCGGCAATTTCACCACTCCCGCCCAATACTTCCACGCGCTGCGCCGTCAAAAACGCCGCGAGTTCCGCAAGCCATTGGTCGTGATGACTCCCAAGAGCCTACTTACCCGCCCCGAAGCTGTCTCCCGCATCGAGGACTTCCTCCCAGGCACCTGCTTCCAAGAAATCCTTCCCGATTCTCTCGCCCACCAGAACCCCGCCTCCATCCAGCGCGTCATTTTCTGCTCCGGCAAAGTGTTTTACGATCTCGATGCCTTTCGCAAAGAGCACAACATCCAAGACACCGCCATCGTCCGCGTCGAGCAGCTCTACCCCTTCCATCACGAGCTTGCGTCCCTTTTCGTCAGCGAATTCCATAACGCCACGCAATTCGTCTGGTGCCAAGAAGAACCCGAAAATATGGGTGCTTGGACCTACATCGCACCGCGCCTGCGTCAAGTCGTAGGCAAAGACCTCACCTACACCGGCCGCGAAGAAGCCTCCAGCCCCGCCACCGGTGCGAAGGCGGCTCACTACCGCGAACTCAAAGCCTACCTCAAAGCCGCTTTCTCCGTCTAATCTCCTCTTTTCAACCATCCAACTCTTCTCATCATGTCCATCGATATCAAAGTCCCAGCCGCTGGCGAATCCATCACCTCCGCAAACATCGGTCGTTGGCACAAAGCTGACGGTGCTGCCGTGCGCAAAGGCGAAATCCTCGTCACTCTGGAAACCGACAAAGTCTCGAACGAACTCGAATCCCCCGTCGATGGCACGATTCACATCATCGTCCCTGAAGGCACCGAAGTCACCATCGGCACCGTGATTGCCTCCGTGACCGAAGGCGCTGCTCAGCCCGTGGCGGAGGCGTCTCGCCTCCCAGCCAATGAACCATCAACACCACCAACCCCAGCTCCCACACCAGTAGCAGCTCCTGCTCCTGTTGCGGCTCCCGTTGCAGCAGCGCCGATCCTCACCGCACCCGCAGTGGCCGAAACACCTAGCACAGCAGTAAACGATGGTCGCACCACGCGCAAGAAAATGAGCATGCTGCGCCGCAAGATCGCCAATCACTTGGTGACCGCCCAGCAAACCGCTGCCATCCTCACCACTTTCAACGAAGTCGATATGACCGCCGTCATGAACCTGCGCAAATCCGTGCAAGACGACTTCATGAAAAAATACAACGTCAAGCTCGGCTTCATGTCCTTCTTCATCAAGGCCGTCGTCCAAGCTCTCAAAGACGTGCCGCAAATCAACGGCATGATCGATGGCAATGACGTCATTGAAAACCATTTCTACGACATCGGCGTCGCCATCGGCACCGAAAAAGGTCTCATCGTTCCTGTGTTGAAAGACTGCGATGCCAAAAACTTTGCGCGTCTGGAGCAAGACATCCTCGACTTCGCCGCTAAGGCCCGCGATGGCAAAATCGCCATGGAAGACCTCCAAGGCGGCGTTTTCACCATCTCCAACGGTGGCGTTTACGGATCACTGCTCAGCACTCCGATCCTCAACCCTCCACAAAGCGGCATCCTCGGCATGCACACCATCCAACAACGCCCCGTAGCGATCGATGGCAAAGTGGAAATCCGTCCGATGATGTATCTCGCCCTCAGCTACGACCACCGCCTCGTCGATGGCAAAGAAGCCGTGACCTTCCTGATCCGCATCAAAGAATGCCTCGAGAACCCCACTCGCATGCTTCTGGAAATGTGATTTGGGTCGCAAGTCTCAGGTACTAAAGTCAAAAGTCGGAACCTCCGGCGTGAATTATCGTGATCACGAATCCGACATTCCAACTATGTCTCCCCGCACCAACGGTGCAAAACTCTGTAGTCCCGCTCAGCGGGAGCAACGCCCTGGGAACACGCCCCCAGATTAATTGCAAGCCCTGAGAGTGCGTAAGTCCTCGGACGATGCGCCTACATCCGATTTTTCTAAGGAATTTTTGTGCCGATTCGTTGAAGCTCATAACAACGAACCCCACAAAAAATTATGAGTATTCACGCCACACTGAGCCCCCAAGTCCAAGAGCGCCTTGAGGCACAAAAACGCAATTCGACGCTGGTCTCGATCATTCTGTCGCTACTGACGGTCGCGCTCATCGCTTTGCTGTTAGCCTTTTATCTTTTGCCACAAATCATCAAGACCACTGATATGATCGTTATGATCCATCCTGCGCAGATCGAAGAAGAACCAACGCCTAAACCGAAAAAATTCAACCGCTCGGTCACGAAGCCTAGCAGCTCCTCTTCATCCGCACGTGTTCTCACAGCGATGACATCCTCTCACACAGCCATACCAGTGCCAGACGTGGACGTCACTCTCCCATCCCTCGACTTCGGTCATGGTAATGACTTTGGCGAGGGTTGGGAAGCCGGCGATGGTAAGTTCGGCGGCAGTGGCAGCTTTGGCTCCACACATCGCAGTTCTGGCGGCCTGGAGGGCATCATGTATGACTTCAAGAAAAAGCGCAACGGCGAGGATGTCCCCTACGAGATCGCCAATCCAACCGAATTCGTGGAGCGTGCGGTAAGACTCCAGAAATCTGACTTTTCCGAATCCTCGCTGAGCCGCTATTTTCGCGCACCACAGAGTTTGTTCCTCACCCACCTCGCGATCCCCTTCAGCAATGCGGAGAGCGGTCCGTCGTTTTTCGGGGCAGACGGTGATATCAAGCCCTCGGGTTGGATGGTGCACTACCAAGGTCGAATCACCGTGCCCCGCTCCGGAACTTATCGTTTTTCCGGATTAGGCGACGACTACTTGGTGCTAATGCTCAAAGGCCGCATGCGTCTTGCGGCCTGCTGGAGTGATATCCAACCTGCCATTGCCGAGCGCTGGGAACCGACCAAGCCCACGGGCGAATGGCTTGGCCCCTTCGGCAACATGCGCTTGGTCTATGGCGATTGGGTGCATCTGCGCGAGGGTGAAGTGATCGACATTGACCTCGCTATCGGCGAGCGTCCCGGTGGCAAGGTAGGATTCATTTTGCACGTGGAAGAAAAAGGTGTCGACTATCGCAAAGACTCGCAAGGTCGCCCAATCTTGCCGCTATTTGCGACAGCGCCGATTTCTCACGAGGAAAAACAACGCATCACCAGCGAGTTCGGGAGCTATGAGATCGAGTGGGAAAACGCTCCCGTATTTCCGGTGAAGTAAGAAAGTCAGCGTCCTACTTTTCCACATGTTTCCCTTGATGATTGCTTGCGGGCGGGGTAACGATGGGGTGCGATGGTTAAAAGCTTGCGTGCCATACATTTTCGCTGCTGGAAGGAGCTGAGCATTGAGATGCCAGACTCGGGCGCGATTTTTGTCGGGCAAAATGCGCAAGGGAAAACCTCGATCTTGGAGGCTGTTTGTGTGTTGCTGCGCTTGCAGTCACCGCGCACCCATAAGCTTGGCACGATGGTTCAGTCCTGCGAACGAGGTTTCGGCATCGCCGGAGAAGCCTGGGAGGAACAACGCAAAGTGCGCTATGATGCCGATGGGCTCATTTGTGAGGTCGATCAAGAAGCCCGCGATACTTCCGCCGCCTACCTGCGTGATGGCGGCTTGGTCGTTTGGATGGGCAATGAGGATCTGGAACTGGTGCGCGGCAGCGGTGAAGTGCGGCGGCGCTATTTGGACTTCATGGGTGTGCAGTGGGAGCCGGAATACCGACGTCACTGGTCGCGGTATCGTCGTGCTCTGAAAGCAAAAAACACCTTGCTGAAAGAACGGATACCCGACGACAAACACATCGCCGCGTATGAGGAGATCATGATCGAAAGCGGTGATGCTCTGGCTCACGCGCGGGCCTCGATGGTAGTAGGTCTTCAGCAATGGGCGGTAGAATCACACCAAGCAGTAAGCCTCGGAGATGCGGCTCATCCTTCAAAAGAAAGCATTTCTCTCGAGTATCGGCCAGCAGGCAGTCTGACCATGAGGGCGGCATTGGCGCAAGCTTACGAACGGGAACGACGCACCCGGCAATCCGTCGTTGGGCCGCATCGCGATGACTTGGTGCTTTTGCTCAATGGCATGCCAGCAAGTGATTACGCCAGTGAAGGCCAACAACGCACCTTAGCTCTTGCGCTCAAGCTAGCACAAGGCAAACTGTTAGAGCAACGAGGAGGGAAAATGCCACTCTATTTGTTAGACGACATATTTGGAGAACTGGATCGCACACGCCGCAATGCGCTGATGAAAGCCCTGCCTGCTCACGCGCAAAAATGGATCACCACCACATCGCTCGACTGGCTTTCCGAGGACTCAAGCTACCAAGCACTGCACCAATTCCAAGTTGCAGGCGGACGGATCATTGGCTAAAGCAAAAACCCCAGCGCATAGCACTGGGGTTGATGTGATTTTTCTGTTAGATTACTAACGAATTATTAGAAGACTACAGTCTGACCGGGAAGCGGAGACGGATACATGCCGTCGGCACCTGGTTTTGGTCCTGGATCGGCATCCCAGGCGAGGGTCTTGGGCATGGTATCCAGAGTGGAATTCAGCGCCATGTCCCAGGTGACTTCTTTTCCGGAGTAGGTCGCCATGCGGCCCATGATCGCAGTGAGAGTGGACTCAGCCGTGTAATACGCATCGTTCCGAGGCTTATTCTCACGAACGCACTGATAGAGCACATCGTGTTCGGTCTGATAGGGGTTGTTATCCGGACCACGGAAACGCCAGATGATTTTGCCCGCGCGATCTTTGATCACTCCGGGAGTGGCGGTGCCTTTGGTGCCGACGATGGTTTCGCTGACGTTGGACCAAACGCCATTCCATTGGCGGCATTGGCTATTCATGATGGTGCCGTCTGCGTAGTGGTATTCAACGAAGTGGTGGTCAAAAATTTCGCCCCAATCTTTGCCTACGCGGCTGGTGCGACCGCCCATGCCCACTGCCTTGACGGGATGAGCGCCCTTGAACCAGTTGCTGACGTCGATGTTGTGGCAATGTTGTTCCACGATGTGATCGCCGCAGAGCCAGTTGAAATAATACCAGTTGCGGACTTGATACTCCATTTCCGTTTGGCCTTCGCTGCGCGGACGAGTCCAGACACCACCGCTGACCCAATAGACTTGAGAGGAAACGATGTCACCGATGAGGCCTTCTTTGACCTTGGCAAGTGTCTCGATGTAGCTGTTTTGGTAATGGCGTTGCAATCCGCAAACGACGGTAAGCTTTTTCTGATCGGCGACCTTTGCGGCCTCGATCACCTTGCGGATGCCCGGGCCATCAACAGCGACGGGTTTTTCCATGAAAATGTGTTTTCCTTTTTCCACCGCATAGGCGAAATGGGTCGGGCGGAATCCTGGAGTCGAGCAAAGAAGCACCACATCGGCGGCATCGATTGCGGATTTGTAGGCATCGAAGCCAGCAAACTTGCGCTCTTGTGGCACATCGACGCGATCGCCAAACGTTTTCTTTAGTTCCTTGTAGGCGTTTTCGATGTTATCCGCAAAGGCATCCGCCATCGCTACGAGGATGGTGCCCGGCACGGTGAGCGATTGTGCCGCAGCGCCTGTGCCACGACCACCACAGCCGATAACCGCAATCTTGATCGGCGCGGTTTTATCTTCAGCAGAGCCGATGGAGGGCAAAAGGCTAGCAGCACCCAGTAAGGCACCGGTTTTCAGGATCTGGCGACGGGGAAACAATGAGTTCGGATCTTTCATCATGAAGAGATACGATGCACCCTATGGGAGATTTTTCAAGTATTTGGAAAATATCTTTGCGGAGCTCATCGTTCCAATCGAGATGAGATTGACCTACGAGTCAGCTCTGCCTAAAGATCACGGCGATGTCCACGCGCCCAAGCCATGAAGAAATCCATCGCACTATGCGAGAGTTCTTTGGCATCAGCTCGTTTCGCGGTCAACAGCAAGCTGTGGTCGAGGCATTGCTCGATGGACACTCGGCTCTTGCGGTCTTTCCCACGGGGGCTGGCAAGTCTCTCTGCTATCAACTCCCTGCCCTCCTATTTCCAGGCCTGACGATTGTTGTCAGCCCCTTGATCGCACTGATGAAAGATCAGGTCGAAAAACTTCGCTCGCTGAGAATCGATGCAGCACGGATCGACTCGACACTTTCCGAAGAAGATGTCGAGGCCGTCTTTGCACAGATCCGCAATGGCGATCTCTCACTGCTTTACGTTTCACCTGAAAGATTGGCCGCAAGTTCATTTCGCAAACAACTCAAGGGCATCACCATCAGTCTGCTCGCCATCGATGAAGCGCATTGCATCTCAGAGTGGGGACATAATTTCCGACCAGATTATCTCAAAATTTCCCGTCTCGCCCACAAGCTAAAAATTCCTCGCATTCTCGCACTCACCGCCACGGCGACACGAAAGGTTGCAGGAGAAATTCGCAAGGGATTTCGCATTCGCCAAGATCATCAATTCCACAGTGGCACCCATCGCCCCAACTTGCACATCACTGTCACCTCATGCAGCTCCCGCGAAAAGGACGACCTACTGTTAGAAAAATTACGCAGTAGAGCGACTCCAGCCATCGTCTATGCGGCAACCCGCAATGATACCGAGCGCATCGCCACCATGCTGCATAAACAGGGCTTCGCAACACGGGCTTATCACGCAGGACTCACAGCCGAAATGCGCTCCCTCACTCAAGAGTCATTTATGCGAGGTACTACATCCATCGTAGTTGCAACAATCGCTTTTGGCATGGGCATCGATAAAGCAGACATCCGCACCATCATCCACTATCATCTACCCAAATGCATCGAAGGCTACAGCCAAGAAATCGGTCGCGCAGGTCGCGATGGCAGCACTTCGCATTGTGAGCTTTTTGCCTGCGGTAGTGATACCAAGTTGTTAGAAAATCACATTCATGGTGCGACGCCATCGCCGCAATCGATCAAGAATTTGCTCGATCGCATTCTGCGCCTCGCCCGCCCTGGAAAAGCCTTTGCCATTTCTCCTTACGAGCTATCCACCAGCAACGACATGCGTGAGGAATCGCTGCGCACCATTCTCGCCTATCTCGAGCTGGACGACATCATTCAGCGCGCTGGCTCGTATCATTGCTACTTCCGCGTCAAGCCGCTGCGTCCACTCGATCGCATCGTCGCAGGCTATGCCGCCAAGGAAAAAAATCGCATTCGTGCACTCTTTGCAGCTGCGGAATCTGCCTACGGGTCTCTGCATTTTAAGCTCTATGAAATTGCCGAGTCCACCGGCATCGAGCGCGAGACCTCTACCGAAATCATCCGTGCCCTCGCTGATGCTGGCGACATCCGTCTCGAACAACGAGGCTTGCGTGAGGTCTATTTCCTCCAGAAATCTTGGGATGGAAATATCCCGCCCGTGATCGATGCCATCACCCAACGCTTCGAATCACGTGCCTGTTTCGAATTTGAACGCATTCGCGCAGTCACCCAATACGTGGAATCACGGACTTGCCGCGCACAGGTGTTAGGTCGCTACTTTGGCAGCAAACTCGATGCCCCCTGCGGCACTTGCGATCTATGCCTAGGTGCCAAAACTATCAAGATTCGCAGCGAAGCGATCCCTCCGATTCCCGACCATGAATGGCAACTCATGCGTGCACTGCGCAACGAAAATCACGCCTGCCTGGCCACACCACGACAACTCGCGCGCTATCTTTGCGGCATCTCCAGCCCAGCCGCTTATCAAGCAAGATTGCAGCAACGAGAGGAATTCGGCATTTGGCAGCAGCAGCCATTTCCTGAAGTTCTTGCGATGCTTCTAGCCTAACAAAAAACCGCCGCCTTCACGATGAAGACGGCGGCTTGATCAATCGATCCGTAGAGGATCAGTCAGCTGTTACTTGCAAGCGACCGAACATTTTCTCGTTAGATCCTTTTGGCACGCTGACCTCGACCTCATCGGTGGTTCCGGCATCGGTGATGGTAACGGTGACAGAGCCCAAGGTATGCACCCCAACCGCATCTGGCACAGTGACATCGGTCCAGCCACCAAGAGTCGTGCCATACTGGAATTTCTGTCCAGTGATCGAACCAACGGCATCATCCAAGCGTGTGAAGCTGAAGATGAAATTGCTGCCAGATGCATCAAGCTCTGGAAGGATGGTTTGCGAAGAAACTGTAGGATTTCCATTGAGATAGAACTCTAGCAAGTTGCTAATCGCGTCGCCATCGGGGTCAGCTGTTTTCGTAGCATCGCCACCAGCAAGACTAAAGCCATCGGCCCAATTAACATAAGCATCACCACTAACGACCTTGATCGTACCGTCGGTGGTAAAACTGCTCGTGTCCCATTCTAAGCCACTGCTCAACACAGCATTGGTAAAGTCAAAAGTTGGGGTTCCCGTGATCACACCATTGGCGAGGTCAAAGACATCGCCATCAACAGGTGTATATCCAGTGAGCACTACCTGAATTGTACCATTGGCAGCGAGTCCACCACTGACGTTGACACGGTCACCCGAAGTAGCGCCAGTGATATCAGCGCGATAAGTCGATCCTGGTTGTAGGGTCAAGCCATTGCTAAATGTCATGACTCCCGATGCATTCATGCCCGGAGACACAGTGCCCGCTGCTGCCACAGTGGTAGCACCACTCAAGGTGCCCAGTCCACCAAGCACGCCTCCCGCGACGGTGGCACCTGCCGTGGAGGCGGTGTTTCCATTGATGATTAAGGTACCGCCATTGACGACTGTGGTGCCTGTATAGGTATTAGTGCCTAACATCGTTTGCTCACCTGCACCATTTTTCACCAAGCTTACCTGCCCTGTGATGTTGCCTGCATAAATCGCATTGATCGCGCTCTCAATCGTAAGTGTGCTCGGTGCGGCCGCGCTCGTGATCGTTTTGTTGGTGGAAAATCCATTCACGATCGTAGGATTCGTAGTCAGAGCTCCAATTTTCTGATTGAATCCATTCAAATTAAAGGCCACTCCACTATTATCATTTTGCCCTAAATTGAGAGGAGCCGTGGCACAAAGGCCATCACTGACACCAAGTGTAACAGTACCTACCGCGATAAAGGAGTTCGCCCAATTGTTACCCGTGCTATTGATCGTTAGATTACCTGCATCGGTACGCCCCACATTGGTATTTGGCAGATTCACCTGACCGTTGAGAATCAGAGCCGTGATGCCACGGAGGAAAAGGAAGCTTCCTGTGACTGCACTGCCGGGAGCCTCTTCCGTAATCGTACCATTGAGCGATAGTGTTCCGCTAGCGCTATTAATCTGATTGATGGCAGCTGCATCAGTGGCTGTCACTTTGATCGGTCCGTTGATGGCATTGATACCACTGCTGTTG